>DATDMW010000248.1:0-25955 GCA_036518595.1 Burkholderiales bacterium | reverse complement strand
TGATCGGCGCAGCGCGACGCCGAGAAGAGCGGCCCGAGGCGGGTCGACTCGAGCGCGCGCGCGAGTCCCGCCCGGCTCTTGCCCGTGGCGATCGCGAGAACATGCCCTGCGTCGCGCAGGCCGTGCAGCATCTCGCGCGTCCCGTCGAACAGCGCCATGTGCGGATCCCGCTGAAGGAAATGGTGCCGATATCGTTCGACGACCCGGCCGTACTCGTCCGGGTCGAGCCCCGGAACCGCATGCGCCAGGGCATCGCGCAAACCGAGCCCGATGACATGGCTCGCGCGCTCGTCGTCGGGCACGGCCAGCCCCAGGTCGCGGCATGCGGACTGGATGCAGGCCACGATGGTCGGCGCGGAGTCGATCAGGGTGCCGTCCCAGTCGAACACGAGGAGATCGTAGCGCCTCGCGCTCATTGCACCTCCCGCTGGACCGAGTCCAGGAACAGGTGCAGCTCGCGCGGCAGGGGCGATGTGAGACTCAGCGCCGCCCCGGTGACCGGATGCGCGAGCTCGAGCTCGGCCGCGTGCAGAAACATGCGCTTGAGACCTCGCTTCGCCAGGGCGCGATTGAGCTCGAAATCGCCGTACTTGTCGTCGCCTGCGATCGGAAACCCGAGGTGCGCGAGATGCACGCGGATCTGATGCGTGCGGCCGGTCTTCAGCTCGGCTTCGAGCAGTGTATAGCCCGGAACCTCGCGCACCCGGCGGAACACCGTCAGCGCCTCGCGGCCCGAGCGGTCCACGCTCACCCGCCGCTCGCCGGACGCGCTGATCGATTTCCGGAGCGGAAGGTCGACGCTGCGCTCGGCGTCGCGCCACCGCCCCTTCACGAGGACGAGGTAACGCTTGCGCACGCGCCCGTCGCGCAGCGCCGCGTGCAGAGCCACCAGCGCCGTGCGCCGCTTCGCGAGCATCAGCAGTCCCGAGGTCTCACGGTCGAGCCGGTGTGCGAGCTCGAGGAACCGCGCCTGCGGGCGCGCCGAGCGCAGCCGCTCGATCACGCCGAAGCTGACGCCGCTGCCGCCGTGCACGGCGATGCCCGAGGGCTTGTCCACCACGAGCAGGGAATCGTCCTCGAAGACGATCGGCAGTTCGACCGGCGGGGCGCGTCGGGGCGTGGCGGGTGCGACCCGGATCGGGGGAATGCGGACGCGGTCCCCGAGCTGGAGACGATAGGTTGCGCCGACGCGCCGGCTATTCACCCTGACCTCGCCCGTCCGCAGCACCCTATAGATATGGCTGCGCGGCACGCCTTTGCAGACTCGCAGGAGAAAATTATCGACGCGTTGCCCCTCGCTCCCTGCGTCGACTTCCACTGCGACGGCGGAGGCATTGCTTAAATCCTTCATTTTCTTTATGATCTGGATGCTGCTTCCGTTGCGGGACGGCCGTCTGAACCGCGGACCGGCATGACCGGGTCCGACCAGGCGGGTCCATTCGTCCCCGGTTCGACCGCTGCGCCGGGCATCGCCCAGCGAGCAAGCGTGCAAACCCGAAGCCGGCAAATAGCGGTTGGTCATCCAACCAGTTAGCAATAGTTTAGCGCGCCCATAACATCGGCAGAGTTTCCGGTCCCTGTTCGGCCGCAGCGCGCCGTCAGCGACCCGACCGACAAGCCCACCTACGTGCCCACACAATTCATATGTGAAGCCGGCCTGAATATTTAGGCTCGTGGCTTGTCCTGCCCGCGTGTGCGCGGGAGAACAAGACAATGAAGCGTATGTTGTTCAATGCGACACAGGCCGAGGAGCTCCGTGTCGCGATTGTCGATGGCCAGAAGCTGATAGACCTCGACATCGAATCGGCCGCGAAGGAACAGAGAAAAAGCAACATCTACAAGGGTGTCATCACCCGCGTCGAGCCGAGCCTCGAGGCCGCGTTCGTCGATTACGGCACCGACCGGCACGGCTTCCTGCCATTCAAGGAAGTCGCGCGGCAGTACTTCAAGGACGGCATCGACGTCAATCGCGCCCGCATCCAGGACGCGATCGCGGAAGGCCAGGAGCTGATCGTCCAGGTCGAGAAGGACGAGCGTGGCACCAAGGGCGCCGCGCTCACCACCTTCATCAGCCTCGCCGGCCGCTATCTCGTGCTGATGCCGAACAACCCGCGCGGCGGCGGCGTGTCGCGACGCGTCGAGGGCGAGGACCGCAACGAGCTGCGCGACCTGATGGACCAGCTTCAGGTGCCGCAAGGCATGAGCATCATCGGCAGGACGGCCGGCATCGGCCGCACGCTCGAGGAACTGAGGTGGGACCTCGACTACCTCCTCAAGCTCTGGGACAAGATCGTCGAGGCGACCGAGCCGATGAAGGACGGCGACGGGAAGCTCCTCAACCCGGCGCCTTTCCTGATCTATCAGGAAGGCAGCCTCGTCATCCGGGCCATCCGCGACTACTTCCAGCCCGACATCGGCGAGATCCTGATCGACACGGACGCGATCCACGAGCAGACGCTCGCCTTCATGGGCAACGTCATGCCCGACAACGTCAACCGCGTGAAGCGCTACCGCGACGACGTGCCGCTCTTCTCGCGCTTCCAGATCGAGCACCAGATAGAGACGGCCTACTCGCGGCAGGTCAGCTTGCCATCGGGCGGCGCAGTCGTGATCGACCATACCGAGGCGCTGGTCTCGATCGACGTCAACTCGGCGCGCGCGACCAAGGGCCACGACATCGAGCAGACGGCGTTCCAGACCAACGTCGAAGCAGCGGAAGAGATCGCCCGGCAGCTGCGGCTGCGCGACCTGGGCGGCCTGATCGTCATCGACTTCATCGACATGGAGAACCAGCGCAACCAGCGCGATGTCGAGAACAAGCTGCGCGACGCGCTGCGCTTCGATCGCGCGCGCGTGCAGATGGGGAAGATCTCGCGCTTCGGGCTGATGGAGCTGTCGCGCCAGCGCCTGCGCCCGTCGCTCGGCGAAGGCAGCAACATCACCTGCCCACGCTGCAACGGCACCGGCCACATCCGCGGAACCGAATCCACCGCGCTCCATATCCTGCGCATCATCCAGGAGGAGGCAATGAAGGAGAACAGCGCCTCGGTGCACGCACAGGTGCCGGTCGATGTCGCGACGTTCCTGCTGAACGAGAAGCGCAGCGACATTCATTCGATCGAAGCGCGCCTGAAGGTGAACGTCGTGCTGATCCCGAACGTGCACCTGCAGACGCCGAACTACCACGTCGAGCGGCTGCGCCACGACGACCTCAACCAGGCCGACGCGATACCCGTGAGCTACAACCTCGTGAGTGTGCCGGCCGACGAGGAGCTGAGCTCCGCGGCCGCCCCGGAGCAGCGCGCCCCGCGGCAGCAGGCCGTCGTCCAGGGCGTCACGCCGGAGCAGCCGGCGCCCGTGCCGGCTGCGCGGCCCCAGCCCGTCCCGCAGCCACAGGCCCGCTCCGGACCGGCCCTCGGCGAAGCCGGGTCGGGGATCATCGATCGCATTTTCGGCTGGTTCCGACGCGAGCAGCCCGCGGCCTCCGCGGTGGTGTCGGAGCCGCGGCCGGTGCAGTCAGCCGCGCAGCGTGAACCCAGGCCCGAGCACAATCGCGACCGGCGCGATCGCCGTGATCGCGGCGATAGCGACCGCTTCCGCAACCGCGGCGAAGGCCGGCCCGAGCAGCGGCCCGGGCGCGAAGAGCGGCGCGAAGGTCGACCGGATCGTCCGCCTCGTCAGGAAAGAGACCGGCAGCAACGCTCCGATCGGCCCCAAGGCGAGAATCGCCCGCCGCGGGAGCCGCAGCAGCGGCTCGAGCGCGGCGAGCAGCCTCAAGCGGAGCAGGCGCGTCCGCCTCAGGCCGAGCGCCAAGGCCAGGCTGCCCCACAGGGCCCCGGGCATGGTCACGACGGTGAACGCGAGCGCGGCGAGCGCGGCGGACGCCGTCGCCGCCGTGGCGGACGCGATCGCGGCGACCGCGGTGAGCGCAGGGAGCAGCCGGCGCGGAGCGAGCGCCGCCCGGATCAGGCCGGCAACCCTACGGTCGATCCGGCGACGGCCGCGGCTGGATCGCAGGCGATCCGCGATTTCCAGCGGGCGGTTCACGCCGCCGAGTTGGCAGCCGCAAGCGACTCCGAAGTCGACGCGCACCAGCCCGCCCGCCAGGCGCCGAGGTCCGTTCACGAGCCCGAGGCCCCGCCGGTCGCGCGGGAGGCCGAGGACCAGCCCGTCGTCCATGAGATCGAGGCCCGGCCGGTCGTGCGCGAGCGCGCGCCCGAGCCACCCGCCCCCGCGCAGGATCCGGCCGAAATCGAACGCGCGCTCGAGAGAAGCGGCCTAGAGCTGGTTCAGACCAAGCCCGGCGTGCAGGCCGAAGTGCCGGTCGAGTCGGAGTTCGTTCCCGCGCGACGCGAGCGCAGGCCCCCGCCTGCGGAGCTCAACCAGCCTCTCGTGCAGGTCGAGACGCGTAAAGAGGACGCGCCCAGCTAATCGGTCGCGCGAAGGGCGTCCGGCTTACGGTCCGGGCGCCCTTTGCTTTTCGACGATAGCTTCGAGCAGCCCGCGCGAGGCGTCCTCGAGCATGTCGAGGACCACCTCGAAGCCTCGCGAGCCGCCGTAATACGGGTCGGGCACCTCGCGCCCGCTGAAGCGCCTCGAGTACTCCATCATCATCTTCAGCTTGTGGCCTTCGCTCGGAGGCACGAGCCGCACGAGATGGGAGTGGTTCTCGCGGTCCATCGCCAGCACCAGGTCGAAGCTGTGGAAATCGGCGCGCTCGAACTTGCGCGCCCGCAGGGCGCTTAGATCGTAGCCGCGGTGCGCGGCTGCCTCGCACGTGCGCAGGTCGGGTGGCTCGCCGACGTGGTATCCGTGCGTGCCGGCGGAGTCGACTCGAATCTCCTGGTCCAGTCCCGCGTCGTGGACCAGCTTCAGAAAGATGCCTTCGGCCGTCGGCGAGCGGCAGATATTGCCGGTGCAGACGAAAAGCACGCGCACCGGGCGATCCGAAGCTCCGCTCATCAGCCGCTCGCTCCAGCCCGGCGGCCGGGCTCGTCTTCGTCCTCGGGAGACGCTCCGAAAAAGCTCTTCTTGAGCTCCGCGAGCTGATCGCGCGCCTGCGCCGCCTTCTCGAACTCGAGATTTCGCGCGAACTCGAGCATGCGCTTCTCGAGCTGGCGAATCTCCTTCGCGATCTGCTTCTCCGACATCGACTCGTAGCGCGCCTGGGCCTGCGCCGCCTTCAGTTCGCCCTCGACCTCGCGCGCATCGTAGACGCCCTCGATCATGTCGCGAACCTGCTTGGTGATGCCAATGGGCGTGATGCCGTGCTTCTCGTTGAACGACACCTGCTTCGCGCGCCGGCGGTCGGTCTCCCCGATGGCCCGCTTCATGGAATCGGTGACCCTGTCGGCGTAGAGGATCGCCATGCCGTTGATGTGTCGTGCCGCCCGGCCGATGGTCTGGATCAGAGAACGCTCCGAGCGCAGGAAGCCCTCCTTGTCCGCGTCCAGGATTGCCACCAGCGAGACCTCCGGGAGGTCGAGGCCTTCGCGCAGGAGATTGATCCCCACGAGCACGTCGAATTCCCCGAGGCGAAGGTCGCGGATGATCTCCACCCGCTCGACCGTCTCGACCTCGGAATGGAGGTAGCGCACCTTCACGCCGTGCTCCGCCAGGTAATCCGTCAGCTCCTCGGCCATGCGTTTCGTCAGGGTCGTGACCAGCACCCGCTCCTGCCGCGCCACGCGCAGATGAATCTCCGAAAGCAGGTCGTCCACCTGCGTCGAGGCGGGACGTATGGATAGCTGCGGATCGATGAGGCCCGTAGGCCTAACCAGCTGCTCGACCACCTGCCCCGAGCGCTCGCGCTCGTAGTCGGCCGGCGTCGCCGAGACGAAGATCGTCTGCGGCATCATGCGCTCGAACTCCTCGAAGCGCAGCGGCCGATTGTCGAGAGCCGACGGCAAGCGGAACCCGTAGTCGACGAGGTTCTCCTTGCGCGAGCGGTCGCCGCGGTACATGCCGCCCAGCTGACCGAGGGTGACGTGCGACTCGTCGATGAACATCAGCGAGTTCTGCGGCAGGTAATCGATCAGCGTCGGAGGCGGCTCGCCTTCGTTCCTGCCGGACAGATGGCGCGAATAGTTTTCGATGCCTTTGCAGAATCCGAGCTCGGCCAGCATCTCGAGGTCGAATCGCGTCCGCTGCTCGATCCGCTGCGCCTCGAGCAGCTTGCCGGCCTTGTGGAAATGGTCGATGCGCTGCGCCAGCTCAACCTTGATCGCCTCGACGGCGCGCAGCGTCGTGGCGCGCGGCGTGACGTAATGGCTGGATGGATACACGGTGAAGCGCGGCACCCGGTGATGCGTCTGGCCTGTGAGTGGATCGAACAGCGTCAGGCTGTCGATCTCGTCGTCGGCGAGGGCGATTCGCAGCGCGGTCTCCGAGTGCTCGGCGGGAAAGACGTCGAGCACGTCGCCGCGCACGCGGAACGTGCCGCGTCGGAAATCGAGCTCGTTGCGCTCGTACTGCATGGCGGCGAGGCGCGCGATGATGTCGCGCTGCGCGTAGCGCTCGCGGTCCCGCAAATGCAGGATCATGCCATGGTAGTCGACAGGGTCGCCGATACCGTAGATGCAGGAGACCGTCGCAACGATTACCGTGTCCCTGCGCTCGAGCAGCGACTTGGTCGCCGAGAGCCGCATCTGCTCGATGTGATCGTTGATGCTCGAGTCCTTCTCGATGTACAGGTCGCGCGACGGCACGTAGGCTTCGGGCTGGTAGTAGTCGTAATACGAGACGAAGTACTCCACCGCGTTCCCGGGGAAGAATTGCCGGAACTCCGAGTACAGCTGCGCCGCCAGCGTCTTGTTCGGCGCGATCACGAGCGCGGGCCGCCCCAGCCGCGCGATGACGTTGGCCATCGTGTAGGTCTTGCCGGATCCGGTCACTCCGAGCAGGGTCTGGTAGGAAAGACCGTCCCGGACACCGTCGGCCAGCTTGTCGATCGCCTCGGGCTGATCGCCCGCCGGAACGTAAGCCTGCTCGAGCTGGAAAGGACTGTTCGGGAAAGTGACGATCACAGACGCAGCGGGTACAATGGTGCAGCGCAAACAATCGAGTTTACCACGATGAACGCTCCCCATTCCCCCTCCCCCCTGGCCTCGGTCGAGCTGGCCCCGCGCGATCCGATCCTCGGGCTGACGGAGGCGTTCCTCGCCGATAAGAACCCCAGGAAAGTGAACCTCGGCGTTGGCGTGTATTACGACGACGAGGGCAAGGTGCCCCTGCTCGAATGCGTGCGCCGCGCCGAGCGGATGCTCGTCGAGCAGGCCGCGCCGCGCGGCTACCTGCCGATCGACGGCCTGCCCGCGTACGACCGGACGGTGCAGCGGCTGGTGTTCGGGGCGGACTCCCGCGCCCTCAAGGAAGGGCGGATCGTCACTGTCCAGGCGCTCGGCGGTACCGGCGGATTGAAGGTCGGAGCCGATTTCCTGAGGCGGCTCGCCCCGGGGGCCGAAGCCTGGATCAGCGATCCCACCTGGGAGAACCACCGCGGCCTTTTCGAGAACGCCGGATTCACCGTCCGCGCCTACCCTTATTACGACGCGAAGACCCACGGGGTGGACTTTGCCGCGATGATGACCACCCTGAAGTCGCTGCCTGCGGGCACGGTGGTTGTCCTGCACGCCTGCTGCCACAACCCCACCGGGGTCGATCTGTCCGGCGAGCAATGGGATGCCGTCATCGACGCGGTCGTCGCTCGCCGTCTGCTGCCCTTCCTCGATTTCGCGTACCAGGGTTTCGGGGACGGCATCGAGCAGGATGCCTCGGCGGTGCGCCGCTTTGCCGATCTCGGGATACCGGTGTTCGTCTCGAGCTCGTTTTCCAAGTCCCTGTCCCTCTATGGCGAGCGCGTGGGCTCGCTGAGCGTGGTGGCACCGACGGCCGACGAGGCCAACCGCGTGTTGAGCCAGCTCAAGCGCCTCGTCCGCACGAATTACTCGAATCCGCCGACGCACGGGGGTCGCGTCGTCGCCACTGTGCTGACGACGCCGGAGCTGCGCGCGCTGTGGGAGCGCGAGCTCACCCAAATGCGCGACCGGATCAAGGAAATGCGCGCCGCGCTGGTCGAACGGCTGCGGCAGCGCGCACCGCGAGCCGATTTCGGCTTCGTTCTCGGGCAGCGAGGCATGTTCTCGTACTCGGGGCTGAGCCGGGAGCAAGTCGTTCGACTTCGCGAGGAATTCGGCGTGTACGCGATCGAGAGCGGCCGTATCTGCGTCGCGGCGGTCAACAGCCGGAACATCGACTACGTCGCCGAGTCGATCGCGAAGGTGCTTTGATTCGGTCGCCTGGGCAGTCAGTGCTCCCGAATTGACCCCCGGGTGGGGCGTCAGTAAAATACGCGCCTTCCCGAATGTCTCGGACGCCATCGGTCCGAGCATCACGTTTCCCCGATAGCTCAGCTGGTAGAGCGACGGACTGTTAATCCGCAGGTCCCAGGTTCGAGCCCTGGTCGGGGAGCCAATCCTTCAATGTACGTCCGCGGCTTCCTACGCGCGGGCGCACTGCCAGCACGACACCCCGGGTGCTGGGACCTGCCGCGACGCCGCACCGTACATGGGCATGGCTTATGCCGGCGGCATCGTTTGATGTATATTGCCCCTGAAGCCGCACTTGGGTTACCAGATTCCCTTCACTTGCCGGGAGGATTCACATGAACGCACGCGTGGACTTCGGCCTCTCCCCCTCGCCTTTCGAAAAGAAATACCATCAGATCGAGACAAGGTTCGACCCAGAGCACGCAATCGCGTGGACCTACCTCAATCCTGCGGGCGCTCCGTGCTTCAACCCGGAGATGCTCGAGGAGCTGAGGGCTCACGATGCAGCCATCCAATCGAGCGGCGGCCGCCTGCTGCACGGAACCGAGTTGCATCAGATCCGTTACTACGTGGGCGCCTCGCGGAGCGAGAACGTCTTCAGCCTCGGGGGGAACCTCAACATCCTCCTGCCGCTGATCCGGTCCGGCGACCGCGAGACGCTGATGCACTATTCCAAGCTTTGCATCGACGCGCTGTTTCCGAGGATCTGCGCCTATCACAGCCAGATCATCACGATCTCGCTCGTGCAGGGCGAGGCCTTGGGCGGAGGATTCGAGACCGCACTATCCTCCGGAGTCATCGTTGCCGAGAAGCGGGCAAGGATGGGCATGCCGGAGATCATGTTCAACTTGTTCCCGGGCATGGGTGCTTACAGCCTGCTCGCACGTCGCGTGGGCATGAGGCGCGCCGAGGAGATTATCCTGTCCGGGAGGATCTACACCGCGGCCGAGCTGCACGAGATGGGCGTCGTCGACGTGCTGGTCGAAGACGGTACCGGCGAATCGGCGGTCTACGACTATGTCAGGCAGAACGAGCGCCGTCGGAACGGGCTGCAAGCGGTCCTCGAATGCCGCCAGTACGTGAACCCGATTTCGTACGAAGAGCTGCTCAAGATCACCACGCTCTGGGTGGATGCCGCGCTGAGGCTCGAGGAAAAGGATCTCAAGCTCATGAGCCGCCTCGCACGTTCGCAGCTCAAGCGGGGCGCGAAGCCTCTCGTGAGCGAGCCCGTCAGAGAGCCGGAACTCGCCACCGCGTAAGACGGTTTCGCCGGCGATTCGCCCGAAATCAGCGCACCGGCCTAACGGGCCAGGGTTTGGCTTTTCTTGAGGTACTCGAGCAGAGCCATCCGCGCCTGCTGGAACTGGTCCTGCACGTTTCTCAGCACGTGGGGAGCGGCTGCCTGCAGCTCGGACCTCGTCAGCGCGGTGATATCGGAGCAGGTACGGAAGAGGAGATCAGTACCGAGCGTGGCGGCGGATCCCTTCATTGCGTGCATGATGTCCCGCAGGGTTTCGAAATTCCCGTCCTTCATCGCGGTTTCCATTTGCCGCAACAGCGCTTCGCCGTCCTGGAGGAATCCATTCACGAGTTCGGTCATGAAGCGACCGCCCGATCCGATTAGCTCCAGGTCGGATATCGTCTTCGTATTGAGGACGACGGCATCACCGGGTTCGACTTTGGCAGAGGCCGAGGACCGCGCGGCATTGCGCTTGGCGAGCAGGGCCGCGATCTCGTCCAGCAGGCGTCGTGCTTCTATGGGTTTCGCCAGGAATGTATCGACGCCGGCCTCTCTGCACTCTTTCATGGCGTCCGGAGTCACGTCCGCGGACAACATGATCACGGGAACCTCGGCCGCCTCCGGATCGATGAACCGATAGGCCCGCACCACATCGAGCCCGCCGAGCTCCGGCATGTTGAAGTCCATCACCAGGACGTCGAAGCGTTCATTTTCAAGGATGTCCAGGGCTTCCTGGCCGTTGGCGGCAAGCCTCACTTGATGCCCGGCACGCTCGAGAATGCCCCGGATCACCCGCTGATTGGTCGGATTGTCCTCGGCGACCAGAACCTGGTGGCGGCGCCGATTGGTGTCGCGGGCGGCATAGTAGTCGCTGAGCGAGATGACACCTTCGCGGCCCGACTGCGCCGTCGATACCGCATGAATCGCGTTGAACAGAAGGCGTTTTTCGCAGGGTATTTGCAGCACCGAGACGTAACCCGCTGTCAGCGCCTCCGCTCGACGAGCGTCATCGACGTGGTCGACGCAAAGCACAGCGGGCAGCTTGGCCCGATTGCCGCGAACGGCTGCAAGAGTCGCCGCGATATCTCCGCCGTCGTCGTGCACCATCGCCAAGTGATAAGGCCGCCCCAGGGACTGCGCTTCCGCGATCCGCGCAGCGGCGCTCTCCGGACTCGGAGCGCGACTCGTCTGTGCGCCCCAAGTCGAGATGTCCCGCTCGAGAGGCTCGTACTGCTCCTCCGTGAACCGCAGCAACATGACTCGGATGTCGTTCAGGCGGAACGTATTTTCGAGATCCTGGGTGCTGACCTGCTTCTTGAGCGGCAGCTCGAACCAGAACGTACTGCCCTTCCCCGCCTCGCTCTGCAGGCCGATCTGCCCGCCCATCATCTCGACCAGTTGCTTCGAAATCGTCGTGCCCAGGCCGGTGCCACCATAGCGCCGCGTTGTCGAGTCGTCAGCCTGTGTAAAGCTCTCGAAGATGCGATCCTGCGCATCCGGCGATATCCCGATCCCTGTATCGCGAATCGCGAAATGCAGACGCACAACATGGTCGCTCTCGCCTTTCGACGACACCGTGAGTGTCACGCCGCCTGACTCGGTGAACTTGATGCCGTTCCCGATGAGGTTGTAAAGAATCTGCCGCAGATGGTAGGGGTCGCCTCGCAGCGCGTGCGGGACCTCCGGCATGATGTGCGTCGTGAGATAGAGCTTTCGCAGTTCCGCCTGGTGCGTCAAGACGGATGTCGTGCTGTTGATCACCCCATGCAGGTCGAAATCGGTCTCCTCGAGCGTCAGCTTCCCGGCCTCGATCTTGGAGATGTCGAGCACGTCCTCGACCAGCTTGAGCATCGACCGGGACGCGTCGTGCATCGCCCTGGCCATTTCCGTCTGCTCGGGATTCAGAGACGTATCCATGAGGAGGTCGTTCATCCCGATGATCGCGTTCAGCGGCGTGCGCATCTCGTGGCTAACGGTCGAGAGGAAGCGCCGTTTCGCCTGGTTGGCCGCTTCCTCGCGGCGCAGGGAATCGAACAACCGGGTGACGAGCTTCCCGACGAAGAGCGACAAGACGATCATCCCGACCAGCAGACCGATGCCGAGCGTTTGATTCGCGATCCAGTACGGGTTGGAGAACAGGACAAGCGTGAAGCCTGCAGCCGCCAGAATCAGCGAGTTGTACAGGTACGCGATTCCGTAACGGAAACCATGGCCGAAAACAGTGAGCAAATAGACGCAGTACAGCGGAGCCCCGTATTGCCCCGTGTTGTACATGAAGAAGGTGACGGCCCCCATGTCGAGGACTGCGGCACAGACCGGCCGCAGTGCCGAGGGTTTCGGGGAGAGATGGATCCAGCCGAATATGACCGTTGCGCACAGCAGGTAAAGCACCATCGCGACCATGAACAGCATGTCGGTCGATGCGCTGGCGATCGAGGCATGGAACGCCTGCGGCAGGAGGTAGATGAACAGCACCAACCCGACGAACAGCCGGACGATCGCCTGCTCGTGCTCGCTGCCCGCGGTGCCGCTGAAGCGGCCCCGACCGCGAACGGCTGACAAGAAGGGCTTCAACGCAGCTCCCGGTAAGCGGCTATTGAACTGCCTGGTCGGCGAATTTCTCGCCGATGGCGAGCACTTCGTCCCGATTGTCGAGCAGGATGTCCACGAGCTTCGGATCGAAATGGCGGGCTCTCTGGTCCTCCACGAACGTGAGCGCGTCGGACACCGGCCATGCGGGTTTGTACGGTCTTACCGACGTGAGCGCATCGTAGACATCGGCAAGCGCCACGATGCGCGCCTCGAGGGGGATGTGCTCGCCTTTCAATCCGTTGGGATAGCCGGATCCGTCGAAACGCTCGTGGTGCCCGAGTGCGATCACCGCCCCCATTTGAAGGTATCCCGACGAGCTGTCCTTCAGCAGATCGTACCCGATGCGAGCGTGTGACTGCATCGTGCGCAGATCCTCGCCACTCAGGCTTCCCGGATTCTGCAGGATACGGTCGGGAATCCCGATCTTACCGATATCGTGCATGGGCGCGGCGAGCTCGATGGCGTCCTGCTCGGCCACGGAGAGCCCCAGACCGCGGGCGAGCAGCGACGAGTACTTGGCCATGCGAACCAGGTGCATGCCCGTCACCTTGTCGCGCTGCTCGGCGGCACGCGCCAGGCGGAACAGCGTATCGACCTCGCGCCGGCGCAGCTCGCGGGTCGCCTCGTCGATCTTCTGCTCGAGAATTCGCGTCCGGTTCTTCTTCAAAATTTCGTGGCGACGCAGGCTCAGGAGGTTGCGGCAACGCGCGCCGCACTCCAGCCGGTCGATGGGCCTGATCAGGAAATCGGTTGCCCCTGCCTCGAGCGCCCGGTACCGGACCTCGCGGTCGCTCACCACGGTCACGCAGACGATGGGAATATCCTCGTATCCGAAGATGCGGCGCAGCCGACGAATGGCCTCGATGCCGTCCATGTTCGGCATCTTGTAGTCAGTGAGGACCATGTCGACGCCGTGCTTGCGCGCGTACTCGATGGCCTCGACGGGCTCGGAAAAAGTGACGACCTCGATGCTGTTGTCGAGACCCCGGATGATCTCGCTCAGAACGAGACGCCCCGTCGACTGATCGTCGATGATCATCACGGTAAGCGGCGCGAGCTTGGCTTCCCCGGCGTCGTGGACCAGCGTGAGTGACCGGCTGGTGGGCTTCATTGTCCTCCCAAGGAGCGCTGGCGCTCCGTCCTCATCCCACTCGGAGAATTAGACCCCATTTGAGGGGAAATTGCGAGAACGTTTCCGGAAGCGACTGATCGACGTGACGTTTTTCACCCGGCGCCGCCTATGCGGCGCGCTTCCGCGATGCACCAAAAAGGGCCTCCATCTCACGGCGGGCCCGGATGGCGCTGTCATTGGCGTCGACCGAGACGTCGGCCCAGCGGACGGGCTGGCCCTGGCGGACCGGATTCGACAGCTTCAGCTGGTGCGCCAGACCCAGAGGCAGCGCGCCCGCGCGAATGGAATCCTCGGCGGACATCAATTTCCCGACGACGGTATACCCGCCTTCGCCATCGAGCATCTCGCCCGCCCGGAGGTCACGCTTCGCGGTGGCGACGGCGTCGGCGCGAAAACCGGTGGCGCAGCCCGTCGGCTCGAGCCGCAACCCCACCGACGCGACCGAGATCCCGACTTCGAGCCCGATCAGGTGCCAGCGCTTGTACATCGACGCGTAGCGGCCCGAGGGGTCGGTTCGCACTCCGTACTCCGCGAAGCATCGTCGGACGTACTCGGTCTCGCCTTCAAAAACGACCCAGACACCGAAGCGAATGTCGTATGGAATCGCCCGACCGTCCCGCTCCAGCGAAGAAACGACCTCCACCTGGCCCTTGTGATGCAGCTGCCCACCTTCCGACCGCGGCCGCATGACGCTCGGAAGCGCGTCGATCGATGCCGGCGGGTAGGTGAGCCCGTCGGGTGCGGGCGTGAGCCCCGTTGCATTGCACACCGCCGTGGATTCGATCGCAGGCTTGGAGCCGTCGAGGAAGGAGTTGAACATCTTCGGGTTCAACCCGCCGACACGCGCTTGCTCCGGCGTCAGACCGTAATACTCCCAGACAGTCTCCGGGGTGGACTGTGCGAAGTGCGGAAGCCACTTGTGCCCGCGGCCGGCGGCCACGACGGGGAAGCCCGCGGCCCTCGCCCAATCGACGAGGTCGCAGATGATCGCGGGTTGATCGCCGTAGGCGAGGCTGTAGACGACTCCTGCCTCTCGCGCCTTCTGCGCGAGCAGCGGTCCGCAAAAAGCGTCGGCCTCGACGGTTACCATCACCACGTGCTTGCCCCTGCCGAACGCCGTGAGCGCGTGCACGACGGCAGCCGGAGGATTGCCGGTCGCCTCGATCACGATATCGATGGCCGGGTGAGCCACCAGCGCCTCCCAATCGTCGGACACGTGGGTGCGCCGCTCGCGAACTGCTGCGTCGAGCGATGATGCTCCGTACATCTCCGGCTTCCAGCCGACGCGCGCCAAGTTCGCGCAAGCATTCGGGGGCGAGAGATCCGCGATTCCGACGAGGTGCACGCCGGGCGTCTGCGGAACTTGTGCGATGTACATCGCCCCGAATTTGCCCGCCCCGATCACCCCCACACGCAGGGGCTTGCCTTGCGCTTCCCGCTCGCACAGCTTGCCGTGAAGGTTCATGTCTGCGGCCTCAGGCGGCCATCTGAGGTTTCAAGGCCTCGGCCGGCGTGCCGTTCTTCCATGGCAATGCGACGTCGTAATCTTTGATCAGGCAATCGTCGGGCAGACACCGGATCGGCGCGAAATCGCGGTGCGCGATGTACTCCGGGCGCTTGAACTGGCGTATGTGATTGGACACCGCGCACAGGCTGAGATAGACGCTCACGCGGTTCCACGGCGAAAGATTCGACGTCGATGCGTGCACGAGACACGAGTGGAACACGATCATCGAACCGGCCTTCCCCTTGGGAGCGACGATGCCGCCCCGCTCCACCAGCTTGCGGATGGTGTCGTCGTTGATGGTCCACAGCGGGTAGCTGGTGGTGGTGACATCGTGCGCGGCATCGATGACGCCGAGCTTGTGGCTGCCCGGTATGAACATCAGCGGGCCGTTGAACTCGTTGACATCGTCCAGGAAGATGGCCACGTTCATCGCACGCGCCTCCGGCATCAGGTCATCGTTCTTCCAGGTGCCGTAATCCTGATGCCACTGCCAGACGTCGCCGTCGAAAGCCAGCTTTCCATTGATCTTGAACTGGTGCATGTACACGTCTTC
Source organism: Burkholderiales bacterium (assembly GCA_036518595.1). Taxonomy (GTDB): domain Bacteria; phylum Pseudomonadota; class Gammaproteobacteria; order Burkholderiales; family SG8-39; genus VBDM01. The sequence goes on along the minus strand of DATDMW010000248.1, from coordinate 10,604 downwards.
ACCGAACAGCTGCTTGACCGGTTCCACCATTCGCGGGTGACGAGCGAGCTTCGCGAACGGATAGCTGTAGAGGTGGGCCGCGAAATTGGTTCGAACCAATTCGTCGTTGGTTTTTTCGCGGACGTTTTCGGGGCGGCGCTGCACATAGAGGCGCGGGACTTCGTCGGCGAGGACCTGGATCTCTTCGGCCGAGAACAAGCCCGGGAAGAAGAGGTAGCCCTGATCCTCGAATCGCGAGAGCTGCTCGGAGGTCAGTTTCATGCGCGTTCCTGAATCGGCACGGGTATTAACGGCTGGACCGTGATTATATGACAGTGCGGTACGCGCCCCTGGCATCTCAATTGCTACAACGTAGGAAGGTTCCGGTGGTGTTGTCAGGCAAGGCCCTACATAGGCCGAAGCTGCGGGGCTCGACACAGACGGCGAAACACCAGGCAGATTGACGTTTGTGTCGTGACCTCAACACAGCCTCGAACTTAAACTTTCAGGAGGAGACTATGTATAGCTTCACAAGGTCGCGTCAGTTGATTGCCGTGTGGCTGCTGTTCGGCTTGCCCGCCCTGATCCCGGCAAGCTCGGACGCGGCGCAACGCCAAGCCGGCCTCAGCCAGGTCGCCCTATCTTTGGAGAGAACCATCCCGACGCTGGTATCGTCTCAGGACTACCGCTCGGCAAGCAGCACGGCTTTCCTGCTGGCTACCGCGCGCTCGCGCCTGGATGATAGCGCTGCCGCGTGCGCCGCGTTGTCGCAATCTCTGGAGTACTACCGCATGGCGATTGCCCAGGACCTCGGCGGTCGATTCGACGGCAGGGGTCGGGGCATCGACGAAGGCAGTGACGGTATGGCGGTCATTCGTGCCAAGTTCGGCTGCGACCGCCCGCATTCCGCCTAAGGTCGGCTGAACCTCTCGAAAACGGCTTCGCGCCGAACGGCGCGAAGCCGTTTTTCTTTCGCGACGGTCTCGCAAACGCCGCGCGAACAGTCGATACCGGCCCGGTCTTTGCATCAAAACGTCGATGTGAATTTTTCTGCATGTTCACGTCGCACGCTTTTCCGCTTGCGATTCATCTCTCTCGTTGCCGATCCCTGTCACTTCCTACAGCTGTCACTATCTACAGGATTGACCGCGCCTCGCGGTTTATAACATCCTACGTCGGAGTTGCGGCGTCGGGTTTTTGGTGAAGGATTACAGGCCATTGCATTGAGAAGTTCATTTTGGTTCGCGACATGCGTCTTCGTTGCCCGCTCGTTTCGGGACACTTTGCATTTCTCAATGCCGCGCCATCGCGACAATCCAACTCGTCAAGGTACGTGACGTATTGCATGTGATGCGAAATCTCTGAAGCGTGGACCGGGCTTTTCTTGATGCATCTCAGAAACGCGTTGTCATATGCTCACATCATATGGCCGGCCACGGTCGATCAATGGGAGCAGCAAAATGATAAGAATGATTGCGAACTCGATCTTTGGGATGGTCCTTGGATTGGCGCTCGGCTGGGGCACGAGCGCTCTAGCACAGAAAAACGGCGCCTCCTCCGGCGACGCGAAGGGTCGGCTGATCCTGGCGATCAACGAAGGCGCCGCAGGAAACGTGACGGCGACCGATATCGCGTTCCGATACGAGCAGTTCAAGCAAATCGTGGAGAAAGCGGTGGGGGCTCCCGTCACGCTGGTTGCCGTGCGTGACGCGCGGACACTTCGAAAGTCCGTCCAAACGTCAGCCTTCGCGCTCATCCTGTCACGGCCCGCTGACGTATTGGCCGAAGCCGTGCGTGACTATGGCTACCAGGCGATCGTCGTATCGCAAGAGCCGGCGCACGCGCTTTTCATCGTGAAAAAGGAGTCCCCTCTCAAGACAATCGGCGATGTCAAGGGCAAGAGCATTCTGACACCCGACCGCTACGCGTACATGTGGCGCATCGCCAACGCGATGATGCGCGACAACAAGATTTCGATGGCGCACGAGCAGGTTCGTGCGATGAGCGATCAGGCGGCCATCGGCTGGTCGATGGAGGGTGGCTTTTTCGATGTCGGCGTGGTCGCGTCCTTTTCGGGCGTCGGGCGCACCTGGGAGAAAAACGGTGGAAGGGTAATCGCGCGCAGCCCCGAGCTGCCCAATACACCGATGATCGCGTCGCAGAAGATCTCGCCCGCCCAGATTCAAAAGCTGCGCGGCGCGCTCATCGCGCTTCGCAACAGCGAGAGCGGGGCCGCGGTGCTGAAAGACATCGGTGTTCCGGGGTTCAAGGAAGCTTCCTCGCAGTCGCTAATAGATCTCATCACCTGGCTTGGCGACCTAGAAACGCCCAAGGAATAGTGGGAACACGCCTGAACCATGAAGAAGGAACGGACCCGCAAGTCAAAGCCCGTTCCTTCTCTGCTCTGGCTGTTCCTTGACTTCCTGAAGATCGGCGCGACCGCCTTCGGCGGATTCATGGCGCTGATATCGGTCGTCCAACACCAGATCGTCGACCGAAGAAGACTGCTGTCCCAACGCGAGATGCTGGACGGCATATCGCTCGCTACCATTCTTCCCGGCCCCGTCGCGGTCAATGTCGTCGCATACACGGGATACAAGGTGCGCGGCGCGTTGGGAGCCATCGTCTCCGCGGTAGCCGTGATCCTCCCGTCGTTCGTTCTGATCGTGGTCCTGAGCTACGCCTATTTCCGCTGGGGACAGCTTCCCGCGGTCAGCAAGGCATTCATGGGATTCGTTCCCGCCGTGACCGCCGTGATCGTTCACGCGGCCTGGGGCATGGCGCGCAAGGCGAAGCTCGGACCACCGGAGCTCACGATCGCGACGGTTGCGTTCCTAGCGCTCGCGATGAAAGGCGGTTTCTACGTCACGCTGATTGTCGTTGCCGCATCGGGCCTCGCCGGCTGGCTCTTGTTTTCGCGCACCCCGGCGGCGACTCGCCCCGAGACCGGTCGACGAGGCGATTCGCCGAAACCGCGTCCGGCGAGGCTCCTGGCCGTGGAAGGCCCCGTGCTCGCCGCGGCCCTGCTTGCGTTCGACACCGGCGTAGCGGCCAAGCTTTTCTTCACTCTCGCGGGGATGAGCGTGCTCCTGTTCGGCGGCGGGTTCGTGTTCATTCCGCTGATCGAGCATATCGTGGTGCAGGAGCACTCCTGGCTGACACACCAGGAATTCGTCGATGCGATCGCACTCGGGCAGGTCACGCCGGGGCCGATCCTGATCAGCGCCGCCTTCATCGGCTACAAGTTGATGGGGCTGGCGGGAGCGGCCATCGCGACGGTCGCGATCTTCCTGCCGCCCGCGGTGCTGATGATATTCGGCACGAAAGCGTTGGCCCGGGCCCGGGAAACGCTCACTGTCCAGGCGGCCTTACGTGGAATACGGGCGGGGGTCGTCGGCATGGTGGCGGCGGCGGCCTGGAGCGTAGGCTCGACCGCCGTGATGGGATGGCAATCGGCGCTGATCTTTGCCGCGGTACTCACAGCCCTGTTTCGGTTCCGTATCGACGTCGCGTGGGTCATACCGTCGGCCGGCCTGATCGGCTTGATGCTCTATTGAGGCACTGAGGAGGCGCAAGAAGACATATGGCAATTTTCATGATTGGGATACAGCGGTCCGGATCGAACTTGCTGCGACTGATGCTCAATGAGCTGCCCGAGATCGCCGCGCCGCATCCGCCGCACATCCTCCAGCGAATGATGCCCCTGGTTCCCTATTACGGCGATCTGGGCAAGGGGCAGTCGTTCTCTCTGCTGGTCGACGACGTCTGCAGGCTCGTCGAGTTGAATCCCGTGCCGTGGGAAGGCGTCGTTCTCGATCGCAAGGACGTCGCCGCTCGCTGCAGGAAGCACAGCCTGGTCGCGGTTTTCGGTGCGGTATACGACATCATGGCGGAGGCGTGGAAGGCCAAGACGTGGTGCTGCAAGAGCCTCGCGAACGTCTATTACCTCCCCCAGATCGAGGAGTACTTCGATCGGGCGAAGTACATCTACTTGTACCGGGACGGCCGGGACGTCGCTCTTTCGTTCCGTAAAGCGGTGGTCGGAGAAAAGCACTTCTACCACATCGCCAGGGAATGGGACGAAGCGCAGCGTCTGGCGCTCGATTTCCGGTCCAGCGTGCCGGCGGAGCGATTCTTCAACCTGAGCTACGAGGCGTTGACCGCGGAGCCGGAGAAGACGGCGCGCGCCCTGTGCAAGTTCCTGGGGGTGAGCTACCGGCCGGCCATGCTCGAGTTCTACAAATCGGGCGAAGCCAAGCGGGCCGCCTCGGCCAGCAATCTCTGGGAAAACGTAACGAATCCCGTGATGCGGCAGAACACCGGCAAATTCATGAAGGAGGCCCGCGAAGAAGACATCCGCATTTTCGAGTCGGTTGCTGGCGAATCGATGGACCGGCTCGGGTACGGACGAATGTTCGCGAGAAAAGGCGAGGAACTGCGCTTCAGCAACGAGCAGATCGCCCAGTTCGACGCGGAAAACAGGCGGTTGAAAGAAGAGCTCCGCAAGAGCATCGACCCGGCCGACTTGAAGCGCCGTGGCGTCCAGGAGGGGCTGATCAAGGAAATCGCTGCGCGAGGCGCGAAGGCCGCAGCCCTGGGATGACCGCGCGCATGCACGCACACACGCTCCGATATTGCGCAATCGCACCCCCTCGATGAGGTTCACGTGGCATACGGTGATCAGCAAGTCGTCAGGAAAAACGGTCGGGATGGTGTATCCGAGGCACACACCAGGCGTGGCAGGCAGCACGCCGGTCGGTCCAAAGACATATCGAACGCACGGATCTTCAGGTTTCTGACGTGCGGCAGCGTCGATGACGGCAAGAGCAGCCTGATCGGGCGTCTTCTCAAGGACCTTTCGCTCGTTCCGGAGGACACCTGGGAAAGCGTCCTCCGCGAAAGCGAGCGGCGCAACTTCTCCCGCAGCAATCCCGATTACTCGCTCCTGCTCGATGGCCTGCTCATCGAGCGCGAGCAGGGCATCACGGTCGACATCGCGTGGCGGTACTTCGCGACCCCGAATCGGAAATTCATCGTCGCGGACTGCCCCGGCCACGAGCATTACACGCGGAACATGGTGACCGGGGCCTCGCACTGCGACGGCGCGCTCGTGTTGATCGACGCCCGCAAGGGCGTGCTGGCGCAGACCCGCCGCCATCTGTCCGTGGTGGCGATGATGCGGGTCGGGTCGGTATTGATCGCCGTCAACAAGATGGACCTGGTCGATTGGGACCGTGTCCGCTTCGACGCCATCCGACGGGAAGCGCTCGAGTACGCGCACAAGCTGGGGCTGAGCGACGTGACCGTCATCCCGGCCAGCGCCACGCACGGCGGCAACGTCGTCCGCAAGGCGGCGGAGACGCCGTGGTATGCCGGGCTCACGATTTCCGAAGCCCTGGAGGCCATGCCGAACCGCCGGCCGCCGAGCTGCTCGGCCCGGCTCGTCGCGCAATGGGTGAACCGGCCGAACCAGGATTTCCGCGGCATCGCCGGAGAGGTGCTCGGCGCTCCCCTTCGCGTCGGCGACACCGTCCGCGCCCTGCCCTCCGGCATCTACGCCAGGATCGACCGGCTTTGCACTTTCGCCGGAGATCTCCAGATCGCCCGCCCCGGCCAGCCAGTCACGGTCGTCCTGGACAAGGAGCTGGACGTTGCCCGCGGCGACTGGCTGGTCAAGGCGACCGATGTCCCGCCGGCGGTGACCGACCACATCGAGGCGAACGTGGTCTGGATGTCCGACACGCCCCTGGTGCCCGGTCGCCGATACGATTTCCAGGCCGGATGCACGATCGTCCCGGGTTCCGTGCGCCGCATCATCCACAAGCTCGACGTCGAGACGCTCGGGTCGCAGGAGGCATCGCGCCTGGCGTGCAACGACGTCGGCACCTGCGAGATCGTTCTCGAACGCTCCGTCCCGGTCGACGCGTATGCCGACTCGGTCCAGACCGGATCGCTCATATTCATCGACCGGACGACGTTCCGGACGGAAGGCGCCGCGATGGTATCGACGGTCGCCGCCAAGAACATTTCGTGGCACGAGACCGCGGTCACCCGGTCGGCACGCGCATCCATCAAGGGTCACTCGCCGCAGGTGATCTGGCTGACCGGCCTGAGCGGCGCCGGAAAGTCCACCATCGCGAACGCCCTCGAGGCGAGGCTGAACGCGGCGGGCGTGCACACGATGCTGCTCGACGGCGACAATGTCCGTCACGGGCTCAACCGCGATCTTGGATTTTCCGAAGCGGACAGGACGGAGAACATCCGTCGTGTGGGAGAAACCGCGAAGCTGCTGCTCGACGCGGGGCTGGTCGTGATCACGGCATTCATATCGCCGTTCCGGCGAGAGCGCGATCTCGTACGGGAGCTGGTCGCCGACGGCGAATTCCTCGAGATCTTCGTGGATACGCCTCTCGCCGTATGCGAGCAGCGTGATCCGAAAGGCCTGTACCAGCGGGCCCGGCGCGGTCAACTGCCCGAGTTCACAGGCATTTCGCAGGCCTACGAGCCGCCTTCGAGCCCCGATGTGAGGATCGACACGTCCACCAGCACCGTCGCGCAGAGCGTCGAGAGCATCCTCGTGTCGCTCAAAGCGCGAGGCATCCATGTCTGAAAAGAGCGACGACTACCTCGACGAGCTCGAGGCCGAGGCCATCTACATACTGCGCGAGGCCATAGCGCAGGCCAAGTGGCCCGTATTGCTCTTTTCCATAGGGAAGGACTCGTGCGCCCTGCTCCACCTCGCGCGCAAGGCGTTCTTTCCCGCGCCGCTGCCGTTTCCCGTCCTTCACATCGATACCAAGTGGAAGTTCAGGGAGATGATCGCGTTCCGGGACACCGAAGCGAGACGTCTCGGCTTCAATCTCCTCGTTCACACCAATCCCGACGGTCTCGCGCAGGGGATCAATCCGATCGACCACGGCAGCCGCGTCCATACGGAAATCATGAAGACGCTGGCGCTGCGCCAGGCGCTCGAAGCCGGTTGCTACGACTGCGTGATCGGGGGTGCGCGGCGCGACGAGGAAGCCAGCCGGGCGAAGGAGCGGATTTTCTCGTATCGCGACACCCATCATCAGTGGGATCCTCGACATCAGCGTCCCGAGCTCTGGAGGCTGTACAACGCGCGCGTCGGCGCCGGCGAAAGCATGCGCGTGTTTCCGCTCAGCAACTGGACCGAGCTCGACGTCTGGAAGTACGTGCGCCGGGAGCGGATCCCGCTCGTGGGCTTGTACTACGCGAAGCGCCGACCGACCGTGATCAGGGACGGCATGATCATCATGGTCGACGACGAGCGGCTGCCCCTCGCTCCTGGTGAGGCGCCGGAGGACCGCATGATCCGGTTCCGTACGCTGGGATGCTATCCGCTGAGCGCGGCGGTGGTCTCGCACGCGACGACGCTCGACCAGATCATCGCCGAGCTCGAAGCCTCTCCCGACTCCGAGCGGCAAGGCCGGCTGATCGACAAAGACCAGGTCGGCGCCATGGAACGCAAGAAGCGCGAAGGCTATTTCTGAGCGGCGATCACCGGCGAGCTCTCGATCATGCCGCCCCTCGATACGGCCTCCATCGCCCTGATCGCGATCACGTTCTTCGCCGCCTTCGTGAACGGCGCGCTCGGGTACGGATTTTCGTCGCTCACGGTGCCGGTGGGCCTGCTGTTCTATACGAGCCGCATCCTCAATCCCGCGCTCGTGCTGATCGAAGTTTTCGTGAACATCTACGTCTTGTTCATGAACCGGGCCAGCATCCCGAAGGTCTGGCGGCGCGTCTATCCGATATTGTTCGGCCTCGTGCCCGGCGTGGCGGCGGGAAGCTACTTTCTCGCCTCGATTCATCCGGGCTGGCTCAAGTTCGCGACGTACGCGTTCCTCCTGCCCTTGATCCTTCTCCAGGCGTCCGGGATCAGGAGACCGATCGGCTCCGAGCGTCTGGTGGCCGCGCCCTTCGGCGCGGGCCTGGGGTTCCTGTATTCGGTGAGCACGATTTCAGGCCCGCCCCTGGCGCTGTTCTTCAACAACCAGGGCCTCGTGAAGCGCGATTTCCGTGCCGGCCTGGGCCTCATCAGGGTCGTCGAGTCTTCCTTCACGGCCATCGCATACCTGCACCTGGGCTTGTTCACCAACCAGGCGCTGGGGACCACGGCGCTCATCGTCCCCGGCGTGCTGCTCGGCATTCCCCTCGGCTTCCTGGCTTTCCGCCGCCTGAACCCGGAGACGTTCAGGCGCATTTGCATGACGTTCGATCTGTGGGTCGTCGGGTTCGGCCTGTCGCGGGTGCTCATCGAGCTGCAGATCGCGCAGGCGCCACTGGCCTATGGCCCGATGGCCACGGCCATGCTGCTGGACATGTACCTGCTGTCCATTTTTTTCAAGGCGAAGCCCGAAAATCCGCGCGCCGTCGGCCTGCCTCCGGCCACGGTGGATCTGAAGCCGATCGCCCTTGCCACCTCCCATCGCCAGCGAGGGGCGCTGACGCTCGGCGAAAACGCGCACGCCCGGAGATTGCGTCACTTCGCATTCAACGGCGACGCCGACGGACTTTGCGCCGTCCAGCAGCTGCGACTGGCGCAACCGGGGCCGGCGAACCTGGTCACCGGGGTGAAACGGGACATCACGCTGCTGAGGCACCTCGCGCCCCCGGCCGGCGATCGAGTCTTCGTCCTCGACGTCTCGCTGCACGAGAACCGCGGGGAGCTCATGCGCCTGCTCGATTCGGGCATCCGCGTGACCTACTTCGATCATCACCGCGCCGGCGCGATACCCGCTCATCCCGGGCTCGATGCCCACATCGACGAGTCGGCCGACGTGTGCACCAGCATCCTGGTCGACCGTCATCTCGAAGGTCGGTACAGGCGCTGGGCGGTGGTGGCAGCCTTCGGGGACAACCTCACCACCGTGGCGCGCGCCATGGCCGAGGAGGCCGGGCTCACGGAAGCCCAGGCGACGGATCTGGAGAGGTTGGGCGTATGCCTGAACTACAACGCTTATGGCGAATCGGTCGAGGATCTCCACTTCAACCCGGCGGAGCTTTCCGCGCGCCTGCTGCCCTACACGGACCCCTTCGCCTTCATGACCGACGCGCCCGTCTACGAGAAGTTGCGCGCGGGTTACGAGGACGACATGGCGAAGGCGCGAGGCGCCGCCGCCCGGGTCTACGGACCGAGCGGCATCGTGGTCCTCCCGAACGCGCCCTGGGCGAGGCGCGCCATCGGCGTTCTCATCAACGAGCTCGCCCGGGAGCGCCCCAACGTGGCGCTCGCAATCCTCTCGCCGAAATCCGCCGGCGGATACACGGTGAGCGTCCGCGTGCCTCCGACCAGCGCCGTGAGCGCCGCCGATTTCTGCAAGGATTTCCCGACTGGCGGAGGCCGCAAGTCCGCCGGGGGCATCAATCATCTTCCCGACGGAGACGTCGAGGGCTTTGCCGCGCGCTTCGAAGCGCGTTTCCGCACGCGCTAGCCCGGCCCGAAACGGATCAGCTCATTTGCGCGCGTCGGACGGACGCGGCACGAGCTGAAAAAACGTCTCCTCGTAGCCGACCATCCCCAGCTCGTAGCGCGCGCGCTCCTCGAGCGCATCCAGACCCTGCTTGAGGTCGCGCACCTCGGCGTCGAGCGCCTCGTTGCGCAGCCGCAGCTTCGCGTTCTGGTCCTTCTGCGCCTGCACCTGGCGGTCGAGATCCCAGACGCGCAGCCAGCCGCCCTTCCCGAGCCAGAGCGGGTACTGAAGCAGCAGCACGAGCGCGGCCAGGACGGCGGCGAGCGGTCTCATCTCAGCTGGTAGAAGGCCCCGCGCCCGGGATAGCCGACCGCGTCCCCGAGATCCTCTTCGATCCGCAGCAGCTGGTTGTACTTGGCGATGCGGTCGGAGCGCGAGAGCGATCCGGTCTTGATCTGCAGCGTGTTCATGCCGACGGCGATGTCGGCGATCGTCGTGTCCTCGGTCTCGCCCGACCGGTGCGAGATGACCGCGGTGTACCCGGCTCGCTTGGCCATCTCGATGGCCGCGAAGGTTTCGGTCAGCGTCCCGATCTGGTTGACCTTGATCAGGATCGAGTTGGCGATGCCGCGCTGGATGCCTTCGCGCAGGATCTTGGTGTTGGTCACGAACAGATCGTCGCCGACGAGCTGCACCTTGGCGCCGAGGCGCTCGGTGAGGCCGCGCCAGCCGTCCCAGTCGGACTCGGCCATGCCGTCCTCGATGCTGACGATCGGGTACTTGTCCGCCCACGAGGCGAGCACGTCCGCGAACTTCCCCGGCGCGAGCGACTGGTTCTCGGACTCGAGCACGTACTTGCCGTCCTTGAAGAACTCCGAGCTCGCGCAGTCGAGAGCGAGCAGCACGTCGGTTCCGGGCTGGTAGCCTGCCTTCGAGATCGCCTCGAGCGCGAGCTTGATGGCGGCCTCGTTGTTCGGCAGGCTCGGCGCGAAGCCGCCTTCGTCGCCGACCGTCGTCGACAGGCCTTTCGCGTCGAGCAGCTTCTTGAGCGCCTGGAAGATCTCGGCGCCGCAGCGCAGGGCGTCGCGGAACGTCGACGCGCCGACCGGCACGATCATGAACTCCTGGATGTCGAGGCTGTTGTTCGCGTGCGCGCCGCCGTTGATGACGTTCATCATCGGCACGGGCATC
>DATDMW010000247.1:0-8149 GCA_036518595.1 Burkholderiales bacterium | reverse complement strand
GAGCTCGCCGGGTGGATCCCCGCTGTCATACACCGAGCCCACCGGCGTCGTGTACGGGAACGCGTCCTTCGGGATCATGTTGCGCCGGCGCAGCTCGATGCGGTCGATGCCCGCCTCGCGCGCCGCCTCCTCGACCAGGCGCTCGACCAGGTAGCTGACGTTCGGGCGCCCGGCCCCGCGGTACGCCGTCGTCGGCGTCGTGTTCGTGAATACGAGCGTGTGGCGGCCGTGCAGCGCCGGGATCCGGTACGCGTTCACCATGTGCGTCGACGGATTGATCGAGTTGATCAGCGGCCCGGGCATCGAGTTGTAGGCGCCGTTGTCGACGATCCAGCGGATGCGCATGCCGAGGAAGGTCCCGTCGCGGTCGAGCGCGAGCTCGCCGATCAGCTTCGCCGCGCGCGCGTGGTAGTCGGACAGGAAGGTCTCGGAGCGCGACGACACCCACTTCACCGGGCGGCCCAGCCTGCGCGACGCGAGCAGCAGCGCGATGTACTCCGGATACGCGTCGGTGCGGATGCCGAACCCGCCGCCCACGTCCTGCGCGTGCACGCGCAGCCGCTCGCGCGGCACGCGCATCACGGTGCTGAGCGCGTGCGTCGTGAGCGAGAGACCCTGCGTCGGGGAGTACAGGTGATAGGTGTCGGTCGCCGCGTCCCAGGACGCGAGGGCGGCCTTGGGCTCCATGGGATTGCCCGCCATGCGCTGCAGCTCGAGGACCACCCGAGTGACGCGCGCGGCGCGCGAGAACGCCGCGTCGGTCCTGCCGGCGTCGCCGTATTCGTAGTCGTAGCAAATATTGTCGGGCGCCTCGGCATGGATCGTCGGCGCCCCGGCCTCGAGCGCGCGCTCGGGGTCGAGCACGAGCGGCAGCTCCTCGTACTCGATCTCGATGCGCTCGGCGGCGTCCTGCGCCTGCAGCGCGGTCTGCGCCACGACCAGCGCGACTTCCTGGCCGGCGTAGCGCACGCGCTCGTGCGCGAGCACCGGCCGGTGCGGCGTCCGCAGCTGCATTCCGCCGCGGCCGGGCGCGCGCAGGAAGGTCGGCGCCGTCCCGTATCCCGCCTCGATCGCGTCGCGCCCGGTGAGCACGGCGACGACGCCCGGCGAGCGCAAGGCGTCCTCGGTGCTCAGCGAGCGGATGAGCGCGTGCGCGCGGTCCGATCTCAGGAAGAAGCCGTGGAGCTGTCCCGGAGCGTTCCAGTCGGCGGAATAGCGTCCCTGCCCCGTGATCAGGCGCAGGTCTTCGCGCCGTCCCTTGAACTTTCTTTCCACGAAGCCGCTCGGATTCACCACCGGCGGATTCTAGCAGCCGGGCGAGCCCCGGCCGCGCACGCTCAGGCCGTGCCCCAGAGGGTGAGCTGATCGCCCTGGAGGTCGGCCATGACGATGCAGTTCCGCCCGGCGCCCTTCGCCTGGTAGAGCGCCGCGTCGGCCGCGCGCATCAGCGCCGTCGTGGTCGCGCCGTGGCCCGGATACAGCGCCAGCCCGATCGACACCGTGACCTGCAGCGGGTTGGTGAAGGTCGTGATCGCCTCGTGCTCGACGGTCCGACGCACGAGCTCCGCGCGCTCGCGGAGAGCGTATTCCCCGGTGCCCGGGAGGATCACGACGAACTCCTCGCCGCCCGCGCGGCACACAATGTCCTCCTCGCGCACGCACGCCATCAGCTCGCGCGCGATCGTGCGCAGCACCGCGTCGCCGGCGTCGTGGCCGAGGCTGTCGTTGACGTGCTTGAAGCGGTCGAGGTCGATCGCCATCAGCCCGACGGTCGACCCGCTGCGGCGCGCGCGCAGCAGCTCGCGGTGCAGCGCCTCCTCGAGCGGACGGCGGTTGTACAGCCCGGTGAGCGGATCGCGCATCGCCTGCAGGTTCAGCTCGAGCTGCGCGATCACCTGGCGCGCCAGAATGCGCAACGCCTCGGTCTGCCGCGCGTCGAGCTTGCGCGGCCGGAAGTCGATCACGCAGAGCGTGCCGACGGCGATGCCGTCCGGCGTGATGAGCGGGGCGCCCGCGTAGAAGCGCACGTGCGGCGCGCTCGTGACCAGCGGATGCTGGACGAAGCGGGGGTCTTCGCGCGTATCGGGGATCTCGAAGATGTCGCGCTGGCGGATCGCGTAGCGGCAGAAGCCGGTGCCGGTGTCGGGGACCTCGCGCACGCCGAGCCCGTGCTCGGACTTGAAGAACAGGCGGTTGGAGTCGACCAGGCTGACGAGCGACACCGGCGTCTCGCAGATGCTCGAGGCGAGCGCGGTCAGGTCGTCGAACCGGCCCTCGCGGCCGGTATCGAGCACGCAGTAGCTCCGCAGCGCCAGCAATCGTGCGGTTTCCTCGGCGCTGGGGTCCGGCCGGGCTGAGGTGCGCTCGCCCGGGTCGTTCTTTTTGGCCATACCGGCCCCCTCCCTTGGGGAAGCCGAAATCTACACCGACCGATCAACCGCGGCAAAGGAAGAGTTACCACCCCTCGACCCTGCGAGGCACAGGGCCTTGTCGCGGCTCGAAAAACGAAAGCGAGCCGTCAGAATCGGCGTCCGCCGCCGCCACCACCACCGCCGAAGCCCCGGCCGCCGCCGCCGCCCCCGCCGCCGCCCTCCTTGGGCCGCGCCTCGTTCACGGTCAGCGTGCGGCCGCCCATCTGCTTGCCGTTCAGCGCGGCGATCGCCGCCTGCGCCTCCTGGTCCGTGCCCATCTCGACGAAGCCGAAGCCTTTCGACTGCCCGGTCGCGCGATCGGTGATGACCTGCGCGGAGCGCACCGTGCCGTGCGCCGCGAACATCTTCTGCAGGTCCGCGTCACCCACCGAGTACGCCAGGTTGCCGACGTAGAGTTTCTTGCCCATATCGATCTGCTCCTGTGAACACCGTCATTCCGCGCCGCCCCCCACGGGCGGCGCCTTCAGCCGGCAAAAATCAACTCCATTTCGCGAAACCGAGTCCAATCCCCGTCAGCGCCGCGGTGCGGTACGACGGGATGTAGGCCATCCACGCCAGCTCGAGATCGCTCGCCGCCGCCGCCGCGACGATCCAGTTGCGGATCTCCGAGCTGCCCGCCTTCAGGCGCCGCGGGTCGAGCCGCCCGAGCCAGTCCATGTCCTTGCGCTTGAGCGCGTCGATCACGCCGCGGTCCAGGTCCTCGTCGACGACGAAATGGCTCAGACCGCCGGAGGCCAGCATCCCGACCCGGATGTCCTCGGGATAGCTCTCGATCAGGTCCTTGAGCGCGGCGCCGAGCCGGGCGCAGCGGCGCGGGAGCGGCGGGTTCGGCGGGTTGTACGTGTTGAGGAAGATCGGCACGACCGGCAGCGGCGTCCCGTTCAGATACCAGCGGTGCACGAACGAGTAGGCGTGCCCCTCGTGCTCGTCCGGGGCGAGTCCGGCGACCGCCGAGACGTCGAACTCGCGCTCGACCAGGCCCTCGATCAGATGCAGCGCGAGTCGCTGGTGGCAGGGATAGTGCGCCTCGGGGCCGTCCTCCAGACGCCGCAGCTGCGCCCGGCGATACCAGTCGGCAGCCGGCGCGGCCGGGCGCGGCGCGTTCCGGATGGTCTCGCCGTGGTACACGGCGATCGACGGCATGTGCCGGTCGCCGAAGAGCTCGTGCTGGTCGTCGCCGACGATGACCAGGGCGTCGAGCCGCGCGTCCTCGATCTCGCGCTTCACCCGTGCCATCGCGGCCTGGGTCTCCTCGAAGCGGGCGCGGATCGCCTCCGGCCTCACGCGCTCCTGCGCATCCGACGGGGCGCGGGCGAGCACGTCGGCGTAGCTGCTCGGGCGCCCTTCCGGGTCGTAGTACGGCATGCGCGGATCGCTCTCCCGGAAGCCCGTGAGCCAATCGTCGAGTCCCGCAGCGAGCATGACGCTGTGCGACGAGCCGAACGCGGCGGCTAGGCGGGCCATGACAGAACGGGAGCGGGCGGGGGGAAGGAAGAGGCAGGAGGCCGGGGCGGATTGCGGGCAAGTGTACCGCAACCCCGGGCCGGTTTGTCACCTCGCCGAAAAGGCGGCGAGGGTCAGGCGCGCAGGCCCTCCAGCGACTGGCGGATGGCGGTCTCGGCCGCCCGGATCGCCTCTTCCAGGGTGAAGTCGAAGTGGGCCCGGTAGTAGTGCCAGGTGCTGGCGCCCAGGTAGAACCGGATGTTCGCGGCGGCGACCTTGCGGTCCTCGTCGCTGCGGCCGGGCGCGGTCGAGTCGACGATGCGCCGCACGGCTTCCCAGCGCGCCCGCGCGGCCGTCTCGCGCATGCGGTCGTACAGCTCGGAGTGGAGCGCGGCCCGCATAAGGCGCGCGTGCGCTTCGAACCCGGTATAGAGCGCCCGGGGGAAGGCGACCAGCTCGTCCACCGTCTGCGGGGGCGGCAGCCCGAGCAGCAGACGCAGCTGCTCGGCGATCGCGTCGAGGAAGACCTCGCGCGTCGGGAAGTAGCGGAACACCGTGCGCAGCGACATGCGCGCGCGCTTCGCCACCGACCCCATGGTCAGGCCGCCGAACGAGCTGCGCTCGAGAACCTGCAGCGCCGACTCGAGAATGAGCCGGCGCGTGAGCTCGTTGCGGCGGTCGGGAAGCGAAGGCGTCGACGCGGTCGCCATGTCTGGCATATCCTATGACACGATGTCATATCGTATGACATTGCCTTCTGAGTTTCAACGAGCGCCGCGTCAACGCGGGTGGGCGCGGCGGCGTTGGTCGGGCCATGCCGCGCCTCGCCTCCGCAGAACTCCCCGGCGTCCCGCTGCACCTCGTCCAGCGGGCCCGGGGCCGGGCCCCCTGCTTTTCCGGACCCGCCGATCGCCGGGCCTACCTCGAGGGCCTGGCGGCAGGCGCGGCCCAGGAGGGCTGCGCCCTGCACGCGTACGTCCTCATGGGCAACCACGTTCACTTGCTCGTCACGCCGGCTCGCGCGGACGCCGGGGGGCGGCTGATGCGCACCCTCGTGGAGCGCTACGCCCGTCACCTGGCCCAGGCCTACGGCCACGAGGGCGATGTCTGGGACGCGCGCTATGACGGCACGCCGGTGCATCCGAGGCGCTATCTGCTCACCTGCATGGGCTACATCGAGCTCAATCCTGTCCGCGCGGGCATGGTGGCGAGCCCGGGTGCCTATCGGTGGTCGAGCTACCGGGCGAACGCCGAAGGCGCCGACGATCCTCTGCTCACGCCGCATCCCGCGTACGTCGCGCTCGGGCGCTCGCGCGCGGAGCGCTGCGCCGCGTACCGCGCAACGCTGGAGTGACATTGCCTCTCCGGTCAACATCGTGCGCCCGCGCGCGCTGTGCAAGAATGGCCGCCCTACCCCGCTCCGCAACGACAGGAGGAAATCCATGAGCGCATTTCCGAAGACGCCGCTGGCGGCGTTCCCGGCGATCGCATTGCTCGCCGGCGCGGCGCACGCGCAAGCGAACCCGGACGGCAAAGCGATTGCGGCGGCGAAATGCAACAGCTGCCACGCGCTCGAGGCGCGCGTCGGCAACGGCTATACGCCCAAGGGCTGGAGCACCGTGCTGCGCATGATGAGCAACCAGGGCGCACCGATCAGCAAGGCGGACATCGCCGCGCTGCATCCTTATCTCGCGAAAACATTCCCCGAGAAGAACAAGGCGGCCGCCGCGATCGTCCCCGGCCCGGCCAAGGTCTCGTTCAAGCAATGGCCCGCGGCCACGCCGGGCTCGCGGCCGCACGACCCGCTCGCCGCGCGCGACGGCTCGCTGTGGTACACGGGCCAGATGGCCAACGTCCTCGGCCGAGTCGATCCCAGGACCGGCAAGGTGCGCGAGTACAAGCTGAAGACCGCGCACTCCGGGCCGCACGGGCTGAAGGAGGACGCGCAGGGCAACATCTGGTACACCGGCAACACCGGCGCGCTGATCGGCAAGCTGAACCCGAAGACGGGCGAAGTGACCGAGTACCCGATGCCCGACCCGGAAGCGAAGGACCCGCACACCCTGCTCTTCGCGAAGGACGGCATCCTCTGGTTCACCGTGCAGAACGCGAACCGGATCGGGCGTCTCGATCCGAAGACGGGCGAGATCAAGCTGCTCACGCCGCCGACGCCCAAGTCGCGCCCGTACGGCATGGCGTTCGACTCCAAGGGGACGCTCTTCGTCGTGCAGTTCGGCGCGAACAGCATCGCGGCCGTCGATCCCGCGACCGACCAGATCAAGGAGTACAAGCTGCCCGCCGCCGGCGCGCGCCCGCGGCGCGTTGCCATCACCAGCGACGACATCGTGTGGTACACGGATTATTCCCGCGGCTACCTCGGCCGTCTCGATCCGAAGACGGGCGAGGTGAAGGAATGGCCCTCGCCGAGCGGAGCGAAGTCGGCGCCTTACGGCATCTCGTCGATCGACGACGTGCTCTGGTACAGCGAGTCGGAGGCGAGCCCGGGCACGATCGTGCGCTTCGACCCGAAGACCGAAAAATTCCAGACCTGGAAGATCCCGGGCGGCGGGAACATCGTGCGGAACACCGACGTCACGAGCGGTCACGACTGGGTGCTCGCGAACAGCCTGAACAACCAGGTGACGCTGGTCCGGATCGTGAAGTAATCCGCTCCGCGGGCGAGAACGGCGGAGACCGATCTCCGCCGTTTTTCATGGGCTTGCGGTATATTCGCAGCGTCGCGCACAAGCCCGCGCGGCGCCTCGATCCTTCGAACCAAGGAGCTCACCCAGATGCCCGCCCCGGCGGCGACGACCACGTTGCGAAAGACGCCCTCCGGAATCCGCGGCCTGGACGAGATCACCGGCGGCGGCCTGCCGGCCGGGCGTCCGTCGCTGGTCTGCGGCGGTCCGGGCTGCGGCAAGACGCTATTCGGCATCGAGTTCCTGGTGCGCGGGGCCCTGGAATACGGCGAGCCCGCCGTGCTGATGACCTTCGAGGAGCGCGCCGAGGACCTGATCGCGAATACGCGCGCCCTCGGCTTCGACCTCGACGACCTGGTGCGGCGCAAGCTGCTCGCGATCGACTACGTGAAGATCGAGCGCGCCGAGATCCAGGAGACGGGCGAGTATGACCTCGAGGCCCTGTTCGTGCGCCTGAACTATGCGATCGAGTCGACCGGCGCGAAGCGCGTCCTGCTCGACACCGTCGAGTCGCTGTTCGCGGGACTGTCGAACGAGGGCGTGCTGCGCTCGGAGCTGCGGCGCCTGTTCCTGTGGCTGAAGGAGAAGGGCGTGACCGCCGTGGTCACGGGGGAGCGCGGCGCCGGCACGCTCACGCGCTACGGCCTGGAGGAGTACATCTCGGACTGCGTGATCCTGCTCGACCACCGCGTCACCGACCAGGTGTCGACGCGGCGGCTGCGCGTCGTCAAATACCGCGGCTCGATGCACGGCACCAACGAGTATCCCTTCGTGATCGACCGCGACGGCATCACCGTCGTCCCGATCACCTCGGCCGGGCTCGCCCACTCGGCGAGCAGCGAACGTGTCTCGAGCGGGGTCGACGGCCTGGACACGATGCTATGCGGCGGCTACTACCGCGGCAGCACCATCCTCATCACGGGCACCGCGGGCACGGGCAAGAGCAGCCTGGCGGCGCGCTTCGCCGAGGCCGCGGGCGAGCGCGGCGAGCGCGGCCTGTATTTCGCGTTCGAGGAATCGCGGAATCAGCTCGTGCGCAACATGGGCTCGCTCGGGATCGAGCTCGAGCGGCACATCGAGACCGGCGAGCTCACGTTCTCGTGCAGCCGCCCGACGCTCGTCGGCCTGGAGGCGCATCTCTCGGGTATGATCCGGCAGATCGACGCGCTCAGGCCGTCGGTCATCGTCGTCGATCCGGTGAGCAGCCTGCTGACTGGAAGCGAGGCGCTGTCGGTGCAGGCCATGCTGATCCGCCTGGTCGACTACGTGAAGAGCCAGGGCATCACCATGGTGATGACGAGCCTGCTCGACGAAGGCATGGCGGCGGGCACGGAGACCGCGGTGTCTTCGATCGTCGACACGTGGATCGTCCTGCGCGACGTCGAGACGCACCGCGACCGCCAGCGCCTGCTGTACGTGCTCAAGGCGCGCGGCATCGGGCATTCGCGGCGCATCCACGAGATACACATGAGCCACAAGGGGATCGAGGTGCTCGGCCTGCAGCCGAGCGCCGCCCCCCGCGGGCGGACGCGCGCGGCCCGTCCCCGGTCGCGGCGGGCGCGGTAGATACCC
>DATDMW010000246.1:0-3481 GCA_036518595.1 Burkholderiales bacterium | reverse complement strand
GTCCTCGCCTTGCGGATGCTCGGCGAGGAGCGCGCTCGCCGAGGCCTCGAGCTCCGCCTCGGACAGCACCGGCGTGTCGGGATTGGCCTCGCGGAACAGCTTCCGCAAGCGGTCGTTCTCGAGATCGGCTCGCGTCAGCGTCATGCGTCGGCGCTCAGGCGGCTTTCGGCTGCTGGCGCGGATCGCGGAACGCGGACAGCAGCTCGGCCTCCTTCTTCTTCGCCTCGGCGAGGTGCCGCGCCTTCACGTGGCCGAAGCCGCGGATGCGCTCGGGGATCGAGGCGATCTCGACTGCGAGCGCGCGGTTGCCGCGGTCCAGCCGCGCGAGGAGCTCGTCCACCGTGCCTTCGTACTCGGCGATGAGCCGGCGCTCGGTGCGGCGCTCTTCCGAGTAGCCGAAGACGTCGAGCGCGGTCCCGCGCAGCCCCTTCAGCTTCGCGAGGACCCGGAAGGCCGTCATCATCCACGGGCCGTAGACGGACTTGCGGAGCTCGCCGGTCGCGGGATCGCGCTTCGCCAGCAGGGGCGGCGCGAGGTGGAACTTCAGCCTGTAGTCGCCTTCGAACATCGTCTCGATGCGCCGGCGGAAGGCCGGGTCCGAATGCAGGCGCGCGACCTCGTACTCGTCTTTGTAGGCGAGCAGCTTGAAGTAGTAGCGGGCGACTGCCTCGGTCAGCGGCAGCGAGTCGCCGCCGAGCCGCGCCTCCGCCGCGCGCACGCGCTCGATGAGATCGGTATAGCGGCGCGCGTAGGCGGCGTCCTGGTAGGCCGCGAGAAACTCGGCGCGGCGCGTCACCCGCTCGCCGAGGTCGCGCGACAGCGCCTGCGAGATGGGGACCACGTCGGACGGGGAGGCGAGCTTCTCGACCAGCTCAGGGCTCGCCGCGGCGCGGCGTCCCCACGCGAAGGCCGTCTTGTTGAAGTCGACCGAGACGCCGTTCAGCTCGATCGCCTTCAGCAGCGCCGGCTCGCCGAGCGGGACCCATCCTTTCTGGTAGGCGTAGCCGAGCATGAACATGTTGGTCGCGATCGCGTCCCCCATCAGCGCGGTCGCGAGGCGCCCGGCCGCGACGAAGTCGACGTTGGCGCGGCCGGCCGCGGCCGAGATCTCGTCCTGCAGGCCCGCGCCGGGGAGGCGCCAGTCCGGGTTCTTCACGAACGCCGCCGTCGGCGACGTCGTCGAGTTCACGAGCACCTTGGTCGAGCGCTCGTCCATCTTCGAGAGCGCCTCGCCGCCCGAGGTGACCACCAGGTCGCATCCCAGCACGAGGTCCGCGGCGCCGGTGCCGACGCGCACCGAATGCAGCTCCTCCGGCGCGCGCGCGATGCGCACGTGCGACATGACCGGTCCGAATTTCTGCGCGAGGCCCGACATGTCGAGCACCGTCGCGCCCTTGCCTTCGATGTGCGCGGCCACCGCCATGATCTGGCCGATCGTGATGACGCCCGTGCCGCCGATGCCCGTCACGAGCGTTCCGTGCGGCCGCTCGAGCGCAAGCGGCGCCGGGTCCGGCAGCGCCGCGAAGGCGGCCTCGGCGTCGGCGCCGGGCGCCGCGGCGCGGCCTTTCTTCAGGCTTCCCCCCTCGACGGTGACGAAGCTGGGGCAGAAACCGTTCAGGCACGAGTAGTCCTTGTTGCACGAGGACTGGTTGATGCTGCGCTTGCGGCCGAACTCGGTCTCGAGCGGCTCGACCGAAAGGCAGTTCGACTGCACACTGCAGTCGCCGCAGCCCTCGCACACCAGGTCGTTGATGATCACCCGCTTGGGCGGATCCGGAAAATCGTGCCGCTTGCGGCGCCGACGCTTCTCGGTGGCGCAGGTCTGCACGTAGATGATCGCCGACACGCCCTTCGCCTCGCGCAGCTCGCGCTGCACTGCGTCCATCTCGGCGCGCTCGCGGAAGGTGACGCCGGGCGCCCAGTCGAGCCCTTCCGGAAGCGGTTCCTTCTCGT
Organism: Burkholderiales bacterium; assembly: GCA_036518595.1. Classification (GTDB taxonomy): domain Bacteria; phylum Pseudomonadota; class Gammaproteobacteria; order Burkholderiales; family SG8-39; genus VBDM01. Next base: position 1,528 of record DATDMW010000246.1, on the reverse strand, counting down.
CGTAGACCACCACGATCGGCTTCACGCCCTCGGCCGCGATCTGGCGCGAGATCATCGCCGGGTCGAGCGGCCCGTCGACGTGCTGGCCGCCCGTCATGGCGACCGCGTCGTTGTACAGGATCTTGTAGGTCATGCTGACGCCGGCGGCGACGGCGGCGCGGATCGCGAGCAGGCCCGAATGATAGTACGTGCCGTCCCCGAGATTGGCGAACACGTGCGGGCACTCGGTGAACGGCGCCTGGCCGATCCACGGCGCACCCTCGGCGCCCATGTGCGTGAAGGTCGAGGTGTTGCGGTCCATCCAGACCGCCATGAAGTGACAGCCGATGCCGGCCATGGCGCGGCTGCCCTCGGGCACCTTGGTGGACGTATTGTGCGGGCACCCGGAGCAGAAGTACGGCAGCCGGTTCTCGACGATGCGCGGTTTCGTCAGCGCCTTCTCCTTGAACTCGAGATAAGCGATGCGCTGTCGATAGGGCTCGCCCAGCGCCTTGTCGAGCCCGAGCTTGGCGAAGCGGTTCGCGAGCGCCTTTGCGATCAAGGCCGGAGAGAGCTCGTAGTGCGCGGGCAGCAGCCAGTTTCCGGCCGGCTGGCCGGCGGCGATCGACCATTCGCCGTTGTCGTCGAACTTGCCGACCACGCGCGGCGGGCGCGCGCCTTCGCGCCAGTTGTAGAGCTCCTCCTTGATCTGGTACTCGATGACCTGGCGCTTTTCCTCGACGACCAGGATCTCCTCGAGGCCCTCGGCGAAGCGGCGCGCACCGTGAGGCTCGAGCGGCCACGACATCGCGACCTTGTAGACGCGGATTCCGGCGTCGCGCGCGACGCGCTCGTCGATGCCGAGGTCGGCGAGCGCCTGCATCGTGTCGCCGAACGACTTGCCGGTGGTCACGATCCCGAGGCGCGCCCGGGGGGAGTCCCAGACGATGCGGTCGAGGCGGTTCGCGCGGCAGTAGGCGAGCGCGGCATACACCTTGTAATCGAGGAGCCGCGCCTCCTGATCGAGGAACGCGTCCGGCCAGCGGATGTTAAGGCCGCCCGGCGGCATGGCGAAGTCCGGCTGCACGATCTGCACGCGGGCCGGATCGAGTTCGACGACCGCGCCCGACTCGACGACGTCGGTGACGCACTTGAAAGCGATCCAGCAGCCCGAGAACCGCGACATCGCGAAGCCGTGCAGCCCGAGGTCGAGGTAGTCCTGGACGCTCGCGGGGTTCAAGACGGGGATGCAGCACGCCTTGAAGATGTGCTCGCTCTGGTGCGCGAGGGTCGACGATTTCGCGGCGTGATCGTCGCCGGCGAGCACCAGCACGCCGCCGTGCTTCGAAGTGCCGGCGGAGTTGGCGTGCTTGAAGACGTCGCCGCAGCGGTCGACGCCGGGCCCCTTGCCGTACCACATGCCGAAGACGCCGTCGTACTTGGCGTCGGGGAAGAGGTTGACCTGCTGCGTGCCCCAGACGGCGGTAGCGGCGAGATCTTCGTTCATGCCGGGATGGAACTTGACGTGGTTCGCTTCGAGGTACTTCTT
>DATDMW010000245.1:0-8602 GCA_036518595.1 Burkholderiales bacterium | reverse complement strand
CGAGACGACGTTCGCGCAGGTCGTGGCGGATGGACTCGGCCTCGGGATCGAGCAGGTCGAGATCGTGCACGGCGATACGTCGAAGATCCTCTTCGGCATGGGCACCTACGGCTCGCGCTCGATCGCAGTCGGCGGCACCGCCATCGTCAAGGCACTCGACAAGATCATTGCCAAGGGCAAGAAGATTGCGGCGCACCTGCTGGAAGCGTCGGAGGCCGACATCGAGTACGACCGCGGCGAGTTCAAGGTCGCGGGCACCGACAAGAAGAAGATGTTCGGCGAGGTCGCCTTTGCCGCCTATGTGCCGCACAACTATCCGCTCGACAAGCTCGAGCCGGGGCTGAACGAGAACGCGTTCTACGACCCGACCAACTTCACCTTCCCGGCGGGCAGCTACGTCTGCGAAGTGGAGGTCGATCGCGAGACCGGCGCCTCGCAGATCGTCGCTTTCACGGCGGTCGACGATTTCGGCAAGGTGATCAACCCGATGATCGTCGAAGGCCAGGTCCACGGCGGCCTCGCGCAGGGCATCGGGCAGGCGCTCACCGAGAACTGCTACTACGACCCGGAGAGCGGGCAGCTGGTCACCGCGAGCTATCTCGACTACTGCCTGCCGCGCGCGTCGGACGTGCCGTCGTTCAAGGTCGGCACCGAGCAGACCCCGTGCACGCACAACCCGCTCGGGGTGAAGGGCTGCGGCGAGGCGGGCGCGATCGGCGCGCCCGCCGCGGTGATGAACGCGATCACCGACGCGCTCAAGGTCAAGGACATCGAGATGCCGGCGACGCCGCAGCGCATCTGGCGCACGCTGCAACAGAACCGGAAAGCTGCCTAGGAGAAACGCATGTACACGTTCAACTATCAGAAGGCCAAATCGGTCGCTGACGCCGCCGCCGTGCTCGCCAAGAACGGCGACGCCAAGCCGCTCGCCGGAGGCCAGAGCCTGATCGCGGCGATGAAGCTGCGCCTGGCACGGCCGTCCGACGTCATCGATCTCGGGACTCTGCCCGACCTGAAGGGCATCAAGGTCGACGGCAGCAGCGTCACGATCGGCGCGATGACGCGCCACGCCGAGGTGGCCGGCTCGGCCGAGGTGAGGAAGGCCATCCCGGCGCTCGCCTCGCTCGCGGCCAGCATCGGCGACCGCCAGGTGCGCAACATGGGCACGATCGGCGGCTCGCTCGCCAACAACGACCCTGCCGCCGACTATCCCGCGGGCGTGCTGGGCCTGGGCGCCACGGTCGTGACCAACAAGCGCAAGATCGCCGCCGACGACTTCTTCAAGGGTATGTACGAGACGGCGCTCGAACAGGGCGAGCTGATCACGTCCGTGGTGTTCCCGATCCCGAAGCGCGCCGCGTACATGAAGTTCAAGAACCCGGCGTCGCGCTTCGCGCTCGTGGGCGTCCTCGTCGCCGATACCGGCAAAGGCGCGCGCGTCGCGGTCACGGGCGCGGCGCCGAGCGTGTTCCGCGTGCCCGAGATGGAGAAGGCGCTCACGTCGAAGTTCGCCCCCGAGTCGGTCGCGAACGTCAAAGTGAAGCCCGACGGCCTGAACTCGGACCTGCACGCCAAGGCCGACTACCGCGCGCACCTCGTTACCGTGATGGCGCGCCGGGCGGTCGAGTCTGCGCTAAAGTAGAGGAAGCTTTCCGGGAGTCCCCGGTTCCCGGGGATGCCGCTGCTCCGAGAGCGGCGGCATGGCAGGGGCAGAATCTCCCGGGCCCGCCGGCTCGAGTATCACTCGAGGGGCACCCCCGCCGACCCTCCCCTCTCCCTGGGGAGGGTTTTTTATTGCCCGGGCTATATAATCGAGCCGTGCCCGCCCTGCCGCAATCCATCGACGACACCCAGTCGCTGCTCGCCTCGGCCGATTACGTTGCCGAGCGCAGCCTCGCGACCGCGGTGTTCCTGTCGCTGAAGATGCGACGTCCCCTGTTTCTGGAGGGCGAGGCGGGCGTCGGCAAGACCGAGATCGCGAAGGTCCTCGCCGCGACGCTCGGCCGGCGCCTCGTGCGGCTGCAGTGCTACGAGGGCCTCGACGTCGCCTCGGCCGTCTACGAGTGGAACTACTCGCGCCAGATGATCGAGATCCGCCTCGCCGAGGCGGAGGGCGTGAAGAGCCGCGAGGGCATCTCGCAGGACATCTTCTCCGAGAAGTTCCTGATCCGCCGGCCGCTCTTGCAGGCGCTCGAGGGCGACACGGGCGCCGCGCCGGTGCTGCTGATCGACGAGCTCGACCGCACGGACGAGCCCTTCGAGGCCTACCTGCTCGAGGTGCTGTCCGACTTCCAGGTGACGATCCCGGAGATCGGCACGATCAAAGCGGCCGAGCCGCCTATCGTGGTGATGACCTCGAACCGCACGCGCGAGATCCACGATGCCATCAAGCGCCGCTGCTTCTACCACTGGGTCGACTATCCCGACGCGGCGCGCGAGATCGAGATCCTGAAGCGCAAGGCGCCCGAGGCCGCCGAGAAGCTCTCGCGCGAGGTCGTCGCCTTCGTCCAGCGCCTGCGCAAGATGGACTTGTTCAAGCTGCCCGGCGTCGCCGAGACGATCGACTGGTCGAAGGCGCTGGTCGCCCTCGACAAGCTGGCGCTCGACGCGCAGACGGTGAACGACACGCTCGGCACCCTGCTGAAGTACCAGGACGACATCGGGCGCATCCGCGGCAGCGAGGCCGAGAGGCTCCTCGCCGAAGTGCGCGCCGAGCTCGCGGCAGCCTAGAGCCGCGTGAGCCTGCTCACCGACGGCGCCGCGCTCGAGGCCACGGCGCTCCGGTGCACGCGCGGCGAGCGCACGCTCTTCTCCGACCTTTCCTTCACGCTGCGCGGCGGCGACCTCCTGCGCATCGCGGGCGCGAACGGCAGCGGCAAGACGAGCCTGCTCCGCATCGCCTGCGGGCTGCTCGAGGCGAACGGCGGCGCGGTCCGCTGGCGCGGCGAGGATGTCCGGCGGCTGCGCGAGGACTACTCGAGGGAGCTCGTCTACCTCGGCCACGCCCCCGCGGTGAAGGACGATCTCACCGCCCGCGAGAACCTCGAGATCGCCTGCGCGCTCGGCGGCATCGCGGCCGCGCGCGTGGACGTGCGCGGCGCGCTCGCGTCGCTCGGGCTCGCGGGCTGCGAGGAGCTGCCGGCGAGGGTGCTTTCCCAGGGCCAGCGGCGGCGCGTGACGCTCGCGCGGCTGGTGCTCGCGCGAGCGATCCCGTTGTGGATGCTCGACGAGCCGTTCACCGCGCTCGACCCGGCCGCGACCGATCGCGTGCGTGCGCTGATCGCCGAGCACGTCGCGCGCGGCGGATCGGTCCTCTACACCACGCACCACGAGGTCCCGATCGCCGCGGGGCGCGCCTCGCGCATCGACCTCGGCGGCGGGAGGCCCTGACGATGCTCGCCGCCGTGCGGTGCATCCTCCGGCGCGACCTGCTGCTCGCCGCGCGCCGCCGCTCGGACGTGTTCACGGTCGTCCTCTTCTTCATCATCGTGGCGAGCCTCTTTCCGCTCGGCGTCGGCCCGGATCCCGCGCTGCTGCGGATGATCGCGCCCGGGGTCATCTGGGTCGCGGCGCTGCTCGCCTCCATGCTCGCCCTGCACCGCGTGTTCGCGGCCGACCACGCCGACGGCACGCTCGAGCAGATGCTGCTCGGTGCGACCCCGCTCGGCGTCACGGTCGCCGCCAAGGTGGCCGCGCACTGGCTCGCCTCGGGCCTGCCTTTGGTCCTGATCGCCCCCCTTTTGGCGCTACAATTTGACCTGGATCAAAAATCGCTGGGCACCCTGGTCGTATCGTTGGCGCTCGGAACGCCGGTCCTGAGCCTGATCGGCGCGATCGGCGCGGCCTTGACGCTGGGGCTGCGGGGCGGAGGAGCGCTGTTGTCACTCCTGGTGCTGCCGCTGTACGTGCCGGTGCTGATCATCGGCGCCGGCGCGGCGGAAGCAGCGGGGTCCGGGCTGGGCGGGGAAGCGCAGCTGCTGCTCCTCGCGGCCTTCCTCGTGGCGGCGGGCGCCTTCGCTCCCTGGGCGACGGCCGTGGCGCTCCGGATTTCGGTGGAATAAACGGGTGGCTGGCGCCATCCAATAGGGCAGGAGCCGCGACGGCAGTGAACTGGTACAAGTACTCCTCTCCGCAGACCTTCTTTCCGCTGGCGGGCGCGCTGGCGAAGGCGTTCGGCGCGCTCGCCGTGGTCGCGTGCGCGATCGGGCTCTACATCGGCTTCTTCGTCGCGCCGACCGACGCACAGCAGGGCGAGGCCTACCGCATCATCTTCATCCACGTCGCGGCGGCATGGATGTCGATGTTCCTTTATGTCGTGATGGCGTTCTGGGCGGGCCTCGGTCTCGCGCTCAACACCCGGCTCTCCGCCATGATGGCCCGGGCCATCGCGCCGACCGGGGCCCTCTTCACGTTCATCGCGCTCTGGACGGGATCGCTCTGGGGCCGCCCGACCTGGGGCACGTGGTGGGTCTGGGACGCACGGCTCACCTCCGAGCTGATCCTGCTGTTCCTCTACTTCGGATTCATGGCGCTCCAGGCGTCGATCGACGACGTGCGGCGCGCCGACAAGGCGGGGGCGGTGCTCGCGCTGGTCGGCGTCGTCAACGTCCCGATCATCTACTTCTCGGTGAAGTGGTGGAACACGCTGCACCAGGGCGCCTCGGTCAGCCTAACGAAGGCGCCGAGCATGGCGGCGACGATGCTCGCCGGCATGCTCGCGATGGCGCTCGGCTTCTGGTTCTACAGCATCGCCGCGGCGATGACGCGCGCGCGCTGCATCATGCTCGAGCGCGAGCGCAGCACCGAATGGGCAACGGAGTACCTGGGAGAACGCGCGTGAACTGGGGCAGCCTCGACAATTTCCTGGCGATGGGCGGATACGGGTTGTACGTGTGGGGCTCCTACGGCGTCACGCTGGCGCTGCTGGTCGCCGAGATCGTCCTGCTCGCGCGCCGCCGCCGCTCGCTCGCCGAGCGCCAGTCGCCGAGGATGCGATGAAGCCGCGGCACAAGCGCTTGGCCATGATCGCCGGCGGCCTCGCGGCCCTGGCGGTCGCCGCCGCCTTCGTCCTGAGCGCCTTCCGCGAGAACCTGGTGTTCTTCTTCACCCCGACGCAGATCGCCGCGAACGAGGTGCCGCACGGTCGCGCGTTCCGCATCGGCGGCCTGGTCGAGGCCGGCAGCCTGAAGCGCCTGCCCGACGGCGTGAGCGTGCAGTTCGTCGTGACCGACACGGCGAAGAGCGTCAAGGTCGTCTACCGCGGCATCCTCCCGGACCTGTTCAAAGAGGGCAAGGGCGTGGTCACGCAGGGCAGGCTCGGTCCCGACGGCACCTTCGTCGCGAGCGAGGTGCTCGCCAAGCACGACGAGAACTACATGCCCCCCGCCGCCGCCGACGCCGTCGCGAAGGCCCAGGCGCAGGCCGAGAAGACGCTGGTCGTCCCCGCCGGAGGCTCCAAATGAATCCCGAGATCGGCCAGCTCGCGCTGGCGCTCGCGCTCTGCCTCGCCCTGTGCCAGTCGGCGCTCGGTCTCGCCGGCGCCGCGCGCGGCAACGTGACGTGGATGCGGGCGGTGCGGCCGGTCGCCGTCGGCCAGTTCGTGTTCGTCGCGACCGCCTTCGTCTGCCTCGCCTGGGCATTCGTCGCCAACGACTTCAGCGTGCTCTACGTCGCATCGAACTCGAACTCGTCGCTGCCGCTGCACTACCGCATCACCGCCGTCTGGGGCGGCCACGAGGGCTCGATCCTGCTCTGGACGCTGATGCTCACCGTGTGGAGCGTGGCGGTCGCCGCGTTCAGCCGCCGGCTCCCGGACGAGATGATCGCGCGCGTGCTCGGCGTGATGGGCCTGGTGAGCGTCGGCTTCCTGCTGTTCATGTTGTTCACGTCGAACCCGTTCCTGCGCCTGTTCCCCGCGCCCGCCGACGGCCGCGACCTCAACCCGCTGCTGCAGGACCCGGGGATGGTGATCCACCCGCCGATGCTCTACATGGGATACGTCGGGTTCTCGGTCGCCTTCTCGTTCGCGGTCGCCGCGCTGCTGGGCGGCCGGCTCGACGCCGCCTGGGCGCGCTGGTCGCGCCCGTGGACGACCGTGGCCTGGTCCTTCCTCACGGTCGGCATCGCGCTCGGCAGCGGCTGGGCCTACTCCGAGCTCGGATGGGGCGGCTGGTGGTTCTGGGATCCGGTCGAGAACGCCTCGTTCATGCCCTGGCTCGTCGGCACCGCGCTCGTCCATTCGCTCGCGGTGACCGAGAAGCGCGGGTCGTTCCGAAGCTGGACCGTGCTGCTTGCGCTGGTCGCGTTCGCGCTCAGCCTGCTCGGAACGTTCTTGGTGCGCTCCGGGGTGCTGACGTCGGTGCACGCCTTCGCCACCGACCCCAAGCGCGGCATCTTCATCCTGGCGCTGCTGGTTCTCGTGATCGGCGGCTCGCTCCTGCTCTATGTCTGGCGCGCGCCGAAGATCGGCCTGGGCGGGAGCTTCGACACCGTCTCGCGCGAGTCTTTCCTGCTGCTGAACAACGTCATGCTCGTCGCCGCGGCAGGATCGGTCCTCCTGGGCACGCTGTATCCGCTGGCGCTCGACGCCATGGGGCTCGGCAAGATCTCGGTCGGCCCGCCCTATTTCGAGACCGTGTTCGTGCCGCTGATGGCGCCGGCGCTGTTCCTCATGGGCATCGGGCCGCTCGCGCGCTGGAAGAAGGCCGAGCTTCCCGAGCTCGGGAAGCGCCTGCGCTGGGCGTTCGGCGCCAGCGTGATCGCCGCCCTGCTCCTGCCGTTCGCGCTCGGGCGCTGGAGCGCGCTGGTCGCGCTGGGTCTCGCGCTCGCCGCGTGGATCGCGATCACGAGCGTGCTGCAGCTATGGCAGCGCACCGCCCACGCGGCGGGCGCGCAGGCCGCATGGACACGGCTGAAGAGCACGCCGCGCGCGCATTACGGCATGCTGCTTGCGCACTTCGGCGTCGCGGTCTTCGTCGTGGGCGTCACGCTGGTGAAAGGCTACGAGAGCGAGCAGGACGTGCGCATGGAGCCGGGCGACACGGCGACGGTGGGCGGCTACCTGTTCCGCTTCGACGGCGTGCGCGAGCTGCAGGGCCCCAACTACATCGCCGCGCGCGCGTCGATCCGCGTCGAGCGCGACGGCAAGCCGGTGACGACGCTGTACCCGGAAAAGCGCCTGTACACGGTGCAGAACATGCCGATGACCGAGGCCGCGATCCAGCCCGGGCCGACGCGCGATCTCTACGTGTCGCTCGGCGACCAGGTCGGCGCGACCGGCTGGATCGTGCGCGCGCAGGTGAAGCCCTTCGTCGACTGGATCTGGGGCGGGTGCCTGCTGATGGCGCTCGGCGGCGTGCTCGCGGCGAGCGACCGCCGTTACCGGCTCGCCGCGCGCAAGGAGCGCGAAGAGCGCGCCGCCGCCGCGGCCGCGACGGCCTGATCCCGACGAGAATCCACTCATGAACCGCTTCGTTCTTCCGCTCGGCATCTTCGCGGTCCTGGTCGCGCTGCTCGGCATCGGGCTGACGCTCAACCCGCGCGAGGTGCCCTCGCCTCTCATCGGCAAGCCGGCCCCGCACTTCGATCTGCCGCAGCTCGGCGAGCCGGGCAAGACCTTCTCCGAGCGCGACATGCTGGGCAAGGTCTGGCTGCTGAACGTCTGGGCCTCGTGGTGCGTGAGCTGCCGCGAGGAGCACCCGGTGCTGCTCGACCTCGCGAAGAGCGGCGCCGTGCCGATCCTCGGCCTGAACTACAAGGACGAGCGTAAGGACGGCCTCTCCTGGCTGCAGAACATGGGCGATCCCTACCGGCTGTCGGCGTTCGACTTCCAGGGCCGCGTCGGCATCGACTACGGCGTCTACGGCGTGCCGGAGACCTACCTGATCGACAAGCGCGGCGTCATCCGCTACAAGCGCATCGGTCCCGTGACGCGCGAGGTCCTGAAGGAGCAGATCCTGCCGCTCGTGCAGGAGCTCGAGCGTGGCTAGGCTGCTCGTGCTGCTCGCCGCGCTTGCGTGCGCGCCGGCCGCCTGGCCGAAGGAGGCGGCGCCCGCCGCCGCGGAGCCCGCGCTCGAGGCGCGCGTCATGGCGCTCTCTTCCGAGCTGCGCTGCCTCGTGTGCCAGAACCAGACGATCGCCGATTCCAACGCCGGCCTCGCGAGCGACCTGCGCGAGGAGATCCGCGAGATGATGCGCCAGGGCAAGAGCGACCGGCAGATCGTCGCGTTCATGGTGGATCGCTACGGCGACTTCGTGCTGTACCGGCCGCCGCTCAAGGCGGCCACCGTCCTGCTCTGGTTCGGTCCGCTGCTGCTCGTCCTGATCGGGATCATCGCCCTCTTCCGCCGGCTCGCGCGCCGTCACCGCGCGGAGGAGCCGCCGCTCGCGCCCGCCGACGCGGAGCGCGCGCGCCGGCTTCTCGACGGCGGCGGAACGGAGGCGCGATGAGCGCGTTCGTCGCGGCGGCGGCGGCGCTGATCGCCATCGCGATCGCGTTCGTCGCCGCGCCGCTGCTGCGCCGGCCCGCGGCCTCGCGAGGCACGCGCACCGAGGCGAATGTCGACATCTACCGCGACCAGCTGCGCGAGCTCGAGGCCGACCT
>DATDMW010000244.1:0-6558 GCA_036518595.1 Burkholderiales bacterium | reverse complement strand
TTGGCGAACACGCGCAGCCGCAGGCGCCGGTTCCGCGTGACCGACAGCAGGTGCGAGACGACCCCAAAGCGGCTCCCGTCCCGGGCAGTCTCGGCGAAGGCGGAATAGTCGACCCCGCAAAGATCGACGAGCTGCTCGAAGCGCAGCGACGGATCGTCGCGCAGCGTCTGGGCCGTCGGCAGGTAGTCGGCCGCCTTCACCACGAGCGTCAGCTCGCCGAGCGATTCGGTCAGCGCGGCGGCCCGCTCCCCGAGCGCGGCACCCAGGGCGGTCTTCAGCTCATCCAGCTTGGACCTTATCGAGCGATCGTGTTCGTACGCTTGATCTTGTTCTGCAGCTGCACGATCCCGTACAGCAGCGCCTCCGCGGTCGGCGGGCACCCCGGCACGTAGATGTCGACCGGCACGATGCGGTCGCAGCCGCGTACGACGGAATACGAATAGTGGTAGTAGCCGCCGCCGTTCGCGCACGATCCCATGGAGATCACCCAGCGCGGCTCGGCCATCTGGTCGTAGACCTTGCGCAGCGCGGGCGCCATCTTGTTGCACAGCGTTCCCGCAACGATCATCACGTCGGACTGTCTCGGGCTCGGGCGGAAGACCACGCCGAAGCGATCGAGGTCGTAGCGCGCGGCGCCCGCGTGCATCATCTCGACCGCGCAGCACGCGAGCCCGAAAGTCATCGGCCACATCGAGCCGGTACGGGTCCAGTTGATGACCTTGTCGATGGAGGTGGTGACGAATCCCTCCTGCATGACGCCTTCTATTCCCATTCGAGGGCCCCCTTCATCCACTCGTAGATGAAGCCGACCACGAGGATCGCCAGGAACACCATCATCGACCAGAATCCGAAGCTGCCGATGTCGTTGAGCGTGACCGCCCACGGAAACAGGAACGCGATCTCCAGGTCGAACAGGATGAACAGGATCGCGATCAGGTAGTAGCGCACGTCGAACTTCATGCGCGCGTCTTCGAACGCCTCGAAGCCGCACTCGTAGGGGGAAAGCTTGTCGGCGTCCGGACGGTTCGGCGCCAGCAGAGTTCCCGCGCCGACCAGCACGCCGCCGAAGATCAGCGCGACGACGATGAAGAGGAGGATCGGAAAGTAATTCTCGAGCACGATTCGTTGGGCTTGCCCGCGTTATGGTGCCGACGGAGAGACTCGAACTCTCACGGCTTTCGCCACCGCCCCCTCAAGACGGCGTGTCTACCAATTTCACCACGTCGGCATTGCATCGAGGCGGAGGCCGGCCTCTCAAGCTTTCGATTTTACTACTTCGGCACCTCGTTTGCCTTCGGGTCCGGCGTCGTGGGCGCCTTGGGCGCGTTGTCGCCACCCGTTGCCGGGGCCGGCGGCGCCGCCGGCTGCTCTTTCACCGAATCGATCACGGCGCTCTCGCCGCGCGGACGATGCGACGCGAGGTAGGCGAGCGTGAACGTGGTGATGAAGAACACGACGGCGAGGACCGCCGTGCTGCGCGAGAGGAAGTTGGCCGAGCCGCTCGCGCCGAACAGGCTGCCCGAGGCGCCGCTGCCGAAGGCCGCGCCCACGTCGGCGCCCTTGCCGTGCTGCAGGAGCACGAGCCCGATGATGCCCATCGCCACGAGCACGTCGATGATCAGGATCAGAGTAAACCAGAAGTCCATGCCGTCCCTTCCTTGCCTATGCGGCGATTCGCCGCTCGAGATTCAATGCCGGGCCGCCTTGCAGATCGCGACGAAATCCGCAGCCACGAGCGAAGCGCCGCCGATCAGGCCGCCGTCCACGTCGGGCATCCCGAACAGCTCCGCCGCGTTCGCCGGCTTCACGCTCCCGCCGTACAGGATCGTCAGCGCGTCGCCGATCGCCCGGTCCTGCTTTCGCACCATGCTGCGCAGGAACGCGTGCGCCGACTGCGCCTGGTCCCCGCTCGCCGTCCTGCCCGTCCCGATCGCCCACACCGGCTCGTAGGCGAGCACCGACTCGGTAAGCGCCTTGACGCCGGCGCGGTCGAGCACCGCCTTGAGTTGCCGCGCGAGGACGGTCTCGGTCTGACCGCTATCGCGCTCCGCGAGCGTCTCGCCCACGCACAGGATCGGCGTCAGCCCGGCGCGCCGCGCGGCCTCGAACTTGGCGGCCACGCGCTCGTCCGTTTCCGCGTACAGCGCGCGCCGCTCGGAGTGGCCGACGATCACGTAGCGGCATCCCAGGTCTCTCAGCATCGCGCCCGACACTTCGCCCGTATACGCGCCCAAGTCCTGCTCGCACAGATCCTGCCCGCCCCAGCGGACCGCGCTGCCGGCGAGCAGGCCGGCCGCCTGCTGCAGATACGGGAAAGGCGGGCAAACCGCGTACGCGACGCGCTCGTCGCCGGGCAGCCCGCGCACCGCATCGAGCAGGGCCTGGTTCGTCGCCAGGTTGCCGTGCATCTTCCAGTTGCCCACTACGAGCCTGGCTCGCATTCGATCGATCCGAAACGCGTGATTTTATCGGCGCCGACGGCCCGGGTCAACGAAAATACCGGGAAATTCAGAGTCTTGTCAGTGCTTCCCATCGGGCTCGGCGGGCGGCGCGACGCGCAACCAGAACGTCACCGGACCGTCGTTCGTGAGCGCGACCCGCATGTGCGCTCCGAAGCGCCCGGTCTCCACGCTCGCGTGCGCGGAACGCGCGCGCCGGACCAGATGATCGAACAGGACCTGGGCGCGCCTCGGGTCGGCGGCCGAGGAAAAACTCGGGCGCGTACCCTTGGCGGTATCGGCGGCCAGCGTGAACTGCGGAACGAGCAGCACCCCGCCGGCGACGTCCTGCACCGAGAGGTTCGACTTCCCCGCGGCGTCCGGGAACACGCGATAGCCGAGCAGGCGCTCGAGCAGCCGGTCGGCCGTAGACTCGGTGTCCCCAGGCTCGGCGCAAACGAAGACGAGTATCCCGCGCTCGATGGACCCGACACGCTCGTCGCCGACATCGACCCGTGCCTCGACGACGCGCTGCAGGAGGCCGATCATGAGCCCGCAGCGGTCTCGACCACCCTGGCGATGTCGCGCGCGAGCGTACGCACGCGCGTCTCGTCCTTGCCCTCGACCATGACGCGGAGCACCGGCTCGGTTCCCGACGCGCGCAGCAGGATGCGACCATCCTTGCCGAGCGCGCGCTCGGCGTCGTTCTTCGCCTGGACGATGGCCGACTCCTTCTGCCAGTCGAAGCCGTTCTTCACCGGTACGTTGACCATCACCTGCGGGAAAAGGGTCAGGCCCGCGCAGAGCTTATCGAGGTTCGACCCGCTCGTCCGGAGCGCCGAAAGCACCTGCAGCGCCGACACGATGCCGTCGCCCGTCGTATGCTTGTCGAGGCAGATGATGTGGCCGGAGTTCTCGCCGCCCAACTGCCATTTCCTCTCGAGCATCGTCTCGAGCACGTAGCGGTCCCCGACCTTCGCGCGCGCGAAGGCGATACCCATCTTTTCCAGCGCCAGCTCCAGCGCCAGGTTCGTCATCAGCGTGCCCACGACCCCGGGAACCGGCCCGCCGCGCGAACGCTCGCTGGCGATGACGTAGAGCAGCTGGTCGCCGTCGTAGGTTCGTCCCTCTTGATCGATCATCAGCACGCGGTCGCCATCACCGTCGAAGGCGATCCCGAGATCGGCGCGCTGAGCGCGTACCGCCTCGCGCAGCGCGTCGGGCTGCGTCGCCCCGAAGCCGTCGTTGATGTTGAAGCCGTTGGGCGACGCGCCGATGACGCTCACCTCGGCGCCGAGCTCGTGGAACACGGGCGGCGCGACATGGTAGGTGGCGCCGTGCGCGCAGTCGAGGACGATCCTGAGGCCGCGCAGATCGAGCCGGTTCGGGAACGTGCTCTTGCAGAACTCGATGTAGCGCCCCGCGGCGTCGTCTATCCGCTGCGCCTTGCCCAGTTCGGCGGATTCCTTGCATTGCAGCGGGTTCTCGAGCTTCAGCTCGATCTCCGATTCCACCTCGTCGGGCAGCTTGCTGCCGTCGGAGCCGAAGAACTTGATGCCGTTGTCCTCGTAGGGATTGTGCGAGGCGCTGATCACGATCCCCGCCTGCAGCCGTAGCGCACGCGTCAGGTAGGCGATCGCGGGCGTCGGCAGGGGGCCCGTGAGCATCACGTCGACCCCCGCCGCCGAGAATCCCGCCTCGAGCGACGCCTCGAGCATGTAGCCCGAGACGCGCGTGTCCTTGCCGATGAGCACCACGGGATGCTGGTCCGCCGAGAGGCCCGAGCCGCGCAGCCGGGCGCGTCGCACCAGCACGTCGCCGGCCGCGTAGCCCAGGCGCATCACGAACTCGGGGGTAATCGGCGACTGGCCGACGCGACCCCTGACGCCGTCGGTACCGAAGTATCTACGTGGCATTGCCGGGAACTCCTGCGCGGACGGCGCTCCAGACTGCGAGCGCGTCCTTGGTTGCGGCTACGTCGTGGACGCGCACGATTCTAGCCCCGGCCTCGACGGCCAGCAAAGCCGCCGCGACGCTCGCCGCCGCGCGCTCGACCGGCGGCCGGCCGGTGATCGAACCCAGCGTCGACTTGCGCGACAGTCCTGCGAGCACCGGGTAGCCGAGCGACGCGATCTCGTCCAGACGCCGCAGCAGCTCGAGATTGTGCGCGGGCTTCTTGCCGAAGCCGAAGCCCGGGTCGATCACGATGCGCTCGCGGGCGATGCCTGCCGCCTCGGCCGCGGCGGCGCGCTGCCCGAGGAAGGCGCGCACCTCGGCGGCGACATCCCGATAGCTCGGACTCTCCTGCATCGTGCGCGGCTCGCCCTGCATGTGCATGAGGCAAACGCCCGCATCGCTCGGCGCCACGACTTCCATCGCGCCGGGCGCGCGCAGGGCGCCGATGTCGTTGATCATGGCGGCGCCTTCGTCGAGCGCGGCGCGCATCACATCGGGCTTCACCGTGTCGACGGCGACCGGCACGGGTGCGTCGCGCAGATCGCGCAGCACGGGCCGGATGCGGCGCAGCTCCTCGTCGGCGGGCACGCCCTGCGCTCCCGGCCGGCTCGACTCGCCGCCGACGTCGAGCAGGTCGGCGCCCTCCTCGATCAGCCGGCGGGCGTGCGCGATTGCCTTGGCAGGATCGAGATACAGGCCGCCGTCGGAGAACGAATCCGGGGTCACATTGACCACGCCCATGACGAGCGGGCGCCCGAGATCCAGCCGGAAGCGTCCGCAAGCGAGAACGGCGTGCGCCATAAAGAAAAAGGCCCGAAGCGCGCTTCGGGCCTGGGTGTTATGCCGCCGCCGGCTCCGGCGCCCCGGGCGCCCCGGGCTGCGTCGGCTGCTGCGGCGAGTGCGCGGGCTTGGGCGGCCGCGGCGGCCGGCCCTCCATGATGTCGCCGATCTGGTCGGCGTCGATGGTCTCCCACTCGAGCAGTGCCTTCGCCATCGCCTCGACCTTCTCGCGATTGTCGAGGATCAGCTTGCGCGCGAGGCCGTACTGCCCGTCGATGATCTTCCGGATCTCGCCGTCGACGCGCTGCAGCGTCGCCTCGGAGACGTTCTTGTGCGTGGTGATCGAGCGCCCGAGGAAGACCTCACCCTCGTTCTCGCCATAGACCATGGTACCCATCGCCTCGGACATGCCCCACTGCGTGACCATGCTGCGGGCGATCGCGGTCGCGCGCTCGAAGTCGTTCGAGGCGCCGGTCGTCATCTGATTCATGAAGATCTCCTCGGCGATGCGGCCGCCGAAGAGCACCGCGATGGTCGAGAGCAGCCGCTCGCGGTCCATGCTGTAGCGGTCCTCTTCCGGAAGCTGCATGGTGACGCCGAGCGCGCGTCCGCGCGGGATGATCGTCACCTTGTGCACCGGGTCGGTCTTGGGCAGCAGGCGCGCCACCACCGCGTGACCCGACTCGTGGTACGCCGTGTTCCTGCGCTCCTCCTCGGGCATGACCATCGAGCGGCGCTCGGCGCCCATCACGATCTTGTCCTTGGCGCGCTCGAAGTCGTCCATGTCGACGAGGCGCTTGTTCTTGCGCGCGGCGAACAGCGCCGCCTCGTTCACCAGGTTGGCGAGGTCGGCGCCGGAGAACCCCGGCGTGCCGCGCGCGATGATCTCCGCCCGGACGTCGGGCGCGAGCGGCACCTTGCGCATGTGCACGAGCAGGATCTGCTCGCGGCCGCGGATGTCGGGCAGCGGCACGACGACCTGGCGGTCGAAGCGGCCCGGGCGCAGCAGCGCCGGGTCGAGCACGTCGGGCCGGTTGGTCGCGGCGATGACGATCACGCCGGTCGTGCCCTCGAAGCCGTCCATCTCGACGAGCAGCTGGTTCAGCGTCTGCTCGCGCTCGTCGTTGCCGCCGCCGAGGCCGGCGCCCCGCTGGCGCCCCACCGCGTCGATCTCGTCGATGAACACGATGCAAGGCGCGTGCTTCTTCGCCTGGTCGAACATGTCGCGAACGCGCGCCGCGCCGACACCGACGAACATCTCGACGAAATCGGATCCGGAAATGGAGAAGAACGGCACCTTGGCCTCGCCCGCGATCGCGCGCGCGAGCAGCGTCTTGCCGGTCCCCGGGTTGCCGACCATGAGGACGCCCTTGGGGATGCGGCC
>DATDMW010000243.1:0-14149 GCA_036518595.1 Burkholderiales bacterium | reverse complement strand
GATCGCCTGACGCTCACCCCGAAATCCGTCGAGGCCATGGCCGCGGGCCTGGAGGAGGTGGCGAAGCTCGCCGATCCGGTCGGCGAGGTGAGCGAGCTGCGCGAGCGGCCCTCGGGCATCAAGGTCGGGCGCATGCGCGTGCCGCTCGGGGTGATCGGCATCATCTACGAGTCGCGGCCCAACGTGACCGCGGACGCCGCGGCGCTGTGCCTCAAATCGGGCAACGCCTGCATCCTGCGCGGCGGCTCGGAGTCGGTGCGCTCGAATCTCGCGATCGCGGCGTGCATGCACGAGGGCCTGCGCGCGGGCGGGCTGCCCGAGAACGCGGTCCAGGTCGTCGACACGCCGGACCGCGCCGCGGTCGGCATCCTGCTCTCGATGAACGAGCACGTCGACATCATCGTGCCGCGCGGCGGCAAGAGCCTGATCGAGCGCGTGATGCGCGAGTCGCGCATCCCGACGATCAAGCACCTCGACGGCGTGTGCCACGTCTACATCGACGACCGCGCCGATATCGACCAGGCGATCCGCATCGCCGACAACGCCAAGACGCAGCGCTACGGCGTGTGCAACGCGATGGAGACGCTGCTCGTGGCCGAAGGCGTGGCGGACAAGGTCCTGCCAAAGCTCGCCAAGATCTACTTCGACAAGGGCGTGCAGCTGCGCGGCGACGAGCGCGCGCGCGCGCTCGTCCCGCTCATGAAGGCGGCGACCGAGGAGGACTGGTACGCCGAGTACCTCGCGCCGATCCTCGCGGTGCGGGTGGTGCGCGGCCTCGACGAGGCGATCGCGCACATCGCCCGGTACGGCTCGCAGCACACCGACGCGATCGTCACCGAGGACCGCGCGCGCGCCGAGCGCTTCCTGCGCGAGGTCGACTCGAGCTCGGTCCTCGTCAACGCGTCGACCCGCTTCGCCGACGGCTTCGAGTACGGCCTCGGCGCCGAGATCGGCATCTCGACCGACAAGCTGCACGCGCGCGGCCCCGTCGGCCTCGAAGGCCTCACTTCGCAGAAGTTCGTGGTGTACGGCTCGGGCCAGGTCCGCGGCTGACATGCCCGGGCGCAAGCCAGCTCGGGGCGGTGCGGCTCCCGTCGGCATCATGGGGGGCACGTTCGACCCGGTTCATTTCGGCCACCTGCGGCTCGCCGACGAGGCGGTCGAGATCCTCCGGCTCGAATGCGTGCGCTGGATCCCCGCGGGCCAGCCCTCGCACCGGAACCCGCCGATGGCCGCCGCGGCGGACCGCCTGGAGATGGTCAAGCTCGCGATCGCGCGTCATCCGAGCTTCGAGCTCGATGACGCCGAGATCCGCCAGACCACGCCGAGCTACACGGTCGAGACGCTGGAGCGGCTGCGCCGCGAGCTGGGCGAAAAGCGCTCCATCGTGCTGCTGCTCGGCACCGATTCGTTCCGCAATCTCACCACGTGGGAGCGCTGGCGCGACCTGTTCGAGCTGGCGCATATCTTCGTCGGACTTCGACCGGGGAATTCGCTGACGCCGGGCGGCATGCCCGCCGAGCTCGCCGCGCAGTGGCGCGAGCGCTCGGGCACGCCCGAGGAGATCGTCGCGCGCCCCGCGGGCCGCGTCGTCATCTACGCCACCACCGCCCTCGACATCTCGGCGACCGCCATCCGGCGCCACTTCGCCCAGGGGCTGCTTCCCCGTTACCTGCTCCCGGCCGCGGTGCTCGAGTACATCGAGTCGCACGGCATCTATACCGGGAATCGCGCGTGACGCCCATCCGCAAGCTCGAGGCCGCCGTCGTCGACGCCCTCGAGGATGTCAAGGCGAAGGACATCCGCGTGTACGACGTGGCGCACCTCTCGTCGCTGTTCGACCGCGTGGTCATCGCGAGCGCCGAGTCGAACCGGCAGCTGCGCGCGCTCGCGAACAGCGTGCGCGAGAAGACGAAGGCGGCGGGCGGCCGCATTGTCGGCGTCGAAGGCGAGGAGAGCGGCGAATGGGTCCTCGTCGACCTCGGCGACATCGTCGTGCACATCATGCAGCCGGCCGTGCGCGTCCATTACAACCTCGAGGAGCTGTGGGACCAGCCCAAGCCGCGGCCCGCACGAGGAACCGCGGCGCGCGCCAAACGTCCCGCCGGAACCCGCAAGGCGCGAAAGCCGGCGTGAAGCTGCTCGCCGTCGCCGTGGGCGCTCGCATGCCGCGGTGGGTCGACGAAGCCTTCGCCGAATACGCCCGGCGCATGCCGCGGACGCTGGCGCTCGAGCTCGTGGAAGTGCGTCCCGAGCCGCGAAGCGCGGGACGCACGCCGGCGCAGATCCTCGCCGCCGAGGCCGCGCGCATCGAGCGGGCGCTGCCCGCGCGCGCGCGGCGCGTCGTCCTCGACGAGCGCGGCCGCGACTACACGACGGCGGAGTTCGCGCGCTGGCTCGAGGAGCGCCGCGGCGAAGGCGACGACCTCGCCTTCCTGATCGGCGGACCGGACGGGCTCGCCGCCGAGATCAAGCGCGGCGCGGCTTCGATGCGCCTGTCGTCGCTGACGCTGCCGCACGGGCTGGCCCGGGTCGTCCTCGCCGAGCAGCTCTACCGCGCGGCGTCGCTGCTCGCCGGGCACCCGTACCACCGGGAGTGAGCGCCGAGTTCGTCCGCACATTTGCGTCTACCATCGCTTTGCGATTAACTACAAGAAGCCACGACCTCGGAGCCCCATGGCCACGCCCGCGAAACCCCCCGCCATAGCCCCCAAGTTCTACCTCGCCTCGCGCAGCCCGCGACGCCGCGAGCTGCTCAAGCAGATCGGCATCGCCTTCGAGGTCATCCTGCTTCGCGAGCAGCCTGCGCGCGGGCCCGACGTGAACGAGGCCGCGCTGCCGAGCGAGAAGCCCGACGACTACGTGCGCCGCATCGGCAAGCTCAAGGCCGACGTCGGCTGGGACCGCGTGGTGCAGCGGCAGCTGCCGCGCCAGCCCGTGCTCGCCGCCGACACCACCGTGTGCGTGGACGAGCAGATCCTCGGCAAGCCGGTCGACCGCGCCGACGCGGCGCGCATTCTCGCGCTGCTCTCGGGACGCGAGCATCGCGTGCTCACCGCGGTCGCCATCCGCTACGAATCGCGCTCGAAGATGACGGTCAACGAGACCGTGGTGCGCTTCCGCAAGATATCGGACGCCGACATCCAGTCCTACATCGACACCGGCGAGCCGATGGACAAGGCCGGCGCGTACGCCATCCAGGGCCGCGCCGCCGCCTTCGTGCCCGAGCTG
The DNA here is from genome assembly GCA_036518595.1 of Burkholderiales bacterium. Taxonomy (GTDB): domain Bacteria; phylum Pseudomonadota; class Gammaproteobacteria; order Burkholderiales; family SG8-39; genus VBDM01. Next base: position 10,918 of record DATDMW010000243.1, on the reverse strand, counting down.
CGCGGCAGCTACTCGGGCGTCATGGGCCTGCCGCTCTACGAGACTGCCCAGCTGATCGAGACCTTCCGCGCGGAAGGCGGATAGAAGCGGGCGTGCGGTGATCGAGGACATCCTCATCAACTGCACGCCGCAGGAGACCCGCGTCGCCGTGATGCAGAGCGGCGTGGTACAGGAGCTGCACGTCGAGCGCGCGCTCGCGCGCGGCATCGTCGGCAACATCTACGCCGGCAAGATCGCGCGCGTGCTGCCCGGCATGCAATCGGCGTTCGTCGAGATCGGCCTGGAGCGCGCGGCCTTCCTGCACGTGGCCGACATCTGGGAGCACCGGCGCGCCGCGCAGCAGAGCCCGGCGGCGGCGAAGCCGATCGAGAAGATCCTCGCCGAGGGGCAATCGATCCTGGTCCAGGTGATCAAGGACCCGATCGGCACCAAGGGCGCGCGCCTGTCGACGCAGATCTCGATCGCGGGGCGCTTGCTCGTCTACCTGCCGCAGGACCCGCACATCGGCATCTCGCAGCGCATCGAGGACGAGGCCGAGCGCGAGCGGCTGCGCGGAAGGCTGCAGCATCTGCTGCCCGAGGACGAAGCCGGCGGCTTCATCGTGCGCACGGTCGCCGAGACCGCGACCGAGGCCGAGCTCGCGGCCGACGTCTCCTACCTGCGGCGCCTCTGGCACGACATCCGCGGCCGGGCGCTCACCTCGTCGGCGCCGGCGCTGCTGTACCAGGACCTGTCGCTCGCGCAGCGCGTGCTGCGCGATTTCGTGTCCGAGCGCACCGGCCGCATCGTCATCGACTCGCGCGAGAACTTCCAGAAGCTGCAGGGGTTCGCCGGCGAGTACATGCCGAACGTCCTGCCGCGGGTCGAACATTACAGCGGCGAGCGGCCGCTGTTCGATCTCCACAACGTCGAGGACGAGATCGAGCACGCGCTCGCGCGGCGCGTGGAGCTCAAGTCGGGCGGCTACCTCGTGATCGACCAGACCGAGGCGACGACCGCGATCGACGTGAACACCGGCGGCTACGTCGGCGTGCGCAACTTCGACGACACCATTTTCAAGACCAACCTCGAGGCGGCGCAGGTGATCGCGCGCCAGCTGCGGCTGCGCAACCTCGGCGGCATCATCATCATCGACTTCATCGACATGGAGAACCCCGAGCACCGCGCCGCCGTGCTCGAGGAGTTCAACAAGACGCTCGCGCGCGACCGCACCAAGATGACCGTGAACGGGTTCACCGCCCTGGGACTGGTCGAGATGACGCGCAAGCGCACGCGCGAGTCGCTCGAGCACGTCCTGTGCGAGCCGTGCCCGACGTGCTCGGGCCGCGGCGTCGTCAAGACGGCGCAGACGGTGTGCTACGAGATCCTGCGCGAGATCCTGCGCGAGGCGCGCCAGTTCAGCGCGCGCGAGTACCGGATCCTCGCGTCGCAGTCGGTGATCGACCTCTTCCTCGAGGAGGAGTCGCAGGCGCTGGCGATGCTCGGGGACTTCATCGGGAAGCCCGTGTCGATGCAGGTCGAGACGAGCTACACGCCCGAGCAGTTCGACATCATCCTCATTTAGACGTCGCGCCTCACCGGCGGCGGCGGCGGATGGTGACGCGGCAGCAGGATCGCGCTGAAGACGGTCGAGAGGATCCCGTACACGATCGCACCCCAGAACGCCGACCAGAACCCCTCGACGTGGAATCCCTCGATGAACGACGCGACGAACCAGAACATCAGGCCGTTGATCACCAGGATGAACAGCCCGAGCGTCACGATCGTGATCGGCAGCGTGAGCAGCACCAGGACCGGGCGGATCACCGAGTTCACCAGCCCCAGGATCAGCGCGGTGATCAGCGCCGTGTAGAAGCTGCTCACGCTCACCGACGGCATGAGGTACGGGATCAGCAGCAGCGTCACCGCGTTGATCAGCCAGAGCAGCAGCAGGCGCATCGTTTCTCCTGAAAAGTAAAAGGGCGCCCGAAGGCGCCCCTTCCGACCTTCTTCCGGCGTCAGTCTAGCAGCCGGCCACGCACTTGCCGCCGCCGTCGAACGACATCGTATGGCCCGAAAGCGGGACATACGCCGGCACGTGCACGAGCTTCATGAAGGTCGCGGTCCGGGTTCCCGGGATGACCTTGCCGCCCTTGGTCGCGACCTCGTTCGCGTGCGACGCGATCACCGAACTCGGCTTGACCAGGTCGTCGATCACGTACGCGGCCTCGCTCGGACCCGTCGTGAACACGTCGCCGATGTTGATGACGGCGAGGTTCGCCTTGTAGTAGCGCCGCACGACCACGTCCTGCTCCGCGATCACGCCGGTGTCGCCCGAGAGATAGACGACCAGCCCGTTCGAGAAGCTCACGACGTAGCCGACCGGCGGCCCGACCTCGGCCAGCAGGCCGTTCGCGCGCAGCAGGTCGGCGAGCGGCTTGTCGATGAACGCCGGGTCGACCGCGTTGGTGTGCGCGGCGGGCACGGTGGTCACCTTGACGCCGCCGACCTTGGCCGACGCCCCGAAGCGCACGAGCTGCACCTGCGCCGGATCGCCGCCCGCGGCCTTCACCTTGTGCGCGAACCAGGTGTTCATGTCGCCGCCGACCAGGAACTTGGCCCGCTTCGCGACCACGATGTTGACCGTGTTCGAGTTCGGGACATCGCTCACCGAGAACTGCGGATTGCCGCACGCGCCCGCGTTCGCCGACGGCTGGTGCGCGGGCCCGAGGTGGTCGCCGTGCAGGTGCGAGATCAGCACCGCGTCGATCCTGCCGAGGCGCGGGTCGTCGGCGCCGCGCACCGTGAACCCGGCGTCGTACAGGATGCGCGTGCCGTCCGGGTCCTCGAACACGAGCGCGCGGTCGCGCGAGCAGAACTCGCCGTCGTGGCTGCCGAGCGCGGTGACCTTCACCACGCCGGGGCCGGCCGATCCGCCCGAAGGCGTCATCCCGGCGCAGCCGGCGAGCGCCGCGGCGGCGAGCGCCGCAGTGAGCGCAATGTTCACTCTCCTCATTTTCGGTCCTCCTTCGTTATGAGACTTCAGTCAGCGTACTGCCCCGCTTTACGGATGATGGGACCCCACTTGTCGATCTCGGACTTCAGGAATTTCTCGAGCGCCTGCGGGTTCTGGCGATCGACCGACACCGTCACCGCGCCAAGCTCGGCGAAGCGCTCGTTCACGGTCTTGTCCTTGAGCGCGGCCTGCAGCGCCGAGACCAGCTTGTCGATCACGGGCTTGGGCGTGCCCTTCGGGGCGTAGAGGGCGTGCCACACGGTGACGTCGGCGCCCTTGACGCCGCTCTCGTCGAGCGTCGGGATGTCGGGCAGCGACGCCAGGCGCTTCGGCGTCGTCACCGCGTACGCCTTCACCTTTCCGCTCTTGATCGGCGAGGTGGTGTTGGTCGTCTGGTCGCACATGAAGTCGACCTGACCGCCGAGCAGGTCGTTCATCGCCGGCCCCGTGCCCTTGTACGGCACGGTCAGGAAATCGGTCTGGATCGCGCTCATGAACAGCAGCCCGCACAGGTGCGAGGCCGCGCCGATGCCCGCGTTCGCGAGCGTCACCTTGCTCTTGTTCGCCTTGATGTACGAGAGGAACTCCCTGAAGTTCTTCGCCGGGAAATTCTGCCGCGCGATGATCGTCATCGGCACTTCGTTGATCAGCCCGATGTAGTCGAAGTCCTTGAGCGGATCGAATTTCGGCTGCCGGTACAGGATCGGGATCGTCGCCATGCCGATGTGATGGATCAGGATCGAATAGCCGTCGGGCTTCGCGTCCTTGACCTGCTGGGGCGCGAGGAAGCCGCCCGAGCTCGGCCGGTTCTCGACCAGCACCGTCTGCCCGAGCGGCTTGGTCATGGCCTGCGCCACCACGCGCGCGACGATGTCGGTCGGGCCGCCGGCCGCGTACGGCACGTACATGGTCACCGCGCGCGTCGGATAATTCTGCGCGAGCGCGCCGCCCGCCCAGAGCGCCGCCGCGGCGGCGATCAGGAATTTCGTTGCTCTGAACCCGTGCATCTCTCTCTCCTTGGTTGCGTTGCTTGTCGTGGCTTGTTTGTGATCTATTCGATGACGCCCAGCCGCCCGTTGTGCGAGCCCATGTACCAGAAGCGTCCCTGCGCGTCGACGATCGCCTTGCGGATGCCGACGTTCTTCGAGGGCAGCCTGTAGACCTGGAACGTCTCCGTCTTCGGATCGAGCATCGCCACCGTGTCCGACTGGATCTCGCTCGCGAACACGCGTCCCGCGCCGTCGACGGTGACGGCGTAAGGGCCGCCGTCGTCGCCGGCCGGCATCCTGTATTCGCGGATCACCTTCGACGTGGCGGGATCGACGTGCGCGAGGTGCCCCGTGCCGTACAGCGTGACCCAGAGCGTTCCGTCGGGCGCGGCCGCCATGCGCCGCGGGCGCGAGCCCGAGCCCATGAAGAGCTCCGATACCTGGCCGGTGGCCGGGTTGATCCGGCCGAGCCGGTCGGCGTTCATGCGGCAGACCCAGACGTTGCCCTGCCGGTCGAGCGCGATGCCGTAGGGACCGCCGGGCATGCGCACCTCGGTGATGCGGCCGCTCCTGCGATCGAGCCGCCCGACCGAGCCCGACTGGTTGGTGAACCACAGCGCGCCGTCGTCGGCGATCACGATCGTGTGCGGGCTGCCGCCCGAGGGCACCTTGTGCTGCGTCACCTTGCCGCTCGCCGGATCGAGCTCGCCGATCGTGCCGTTGCCGTTGCCCGTGTACCAGACCTTGCCGTCGCGGTCGACGACGAGGCCGTGAGGATGCGCGCCCGCGGGCACGTCCCACTCGTTGAAGACCTGCCTGCGCGGATCGAAGCGCGCGATGCGGTCGCCCTGCATGACCGTGATGTAGATGTTGCCGTCGGGGCCGGGCGCGGGATCGCGCGCGAACTTCGGCGTGGGCACCGGCCATTCGGAGACCTTGCCGGAGATCTGCCTCGAGCCCGGCGCGATGCCGTAGCTGGAGCCGCCCGCGAGCGCGGCGGTCGTGACGAGAAGGAGTGCCACGGCAACGACGCGGACGAAAATGAGCGAGACGCCGCGATGCATCGGTTTCCCGGAACGGTGAGCCGAAATGTGGCGCGCCCGGCGCGAATCGAACGCGCGACCTTTGGCTTCGGAGGCCAACACTCTATCCCCTGAGCTACGGGCGCGGGGTCCGATATTGTACACCGGGTATAATCCGCGCTTTTGCACTGTCCGCCCGCGAACACCATGGCCGCCCCCGATATTCCACCGCATACCTCGCCCATCCGCACGCCGAAGCAGCTCGTCATCGTGGTCCTGCTCGCGTTCATCGTTCCGATCACGATCATCCTCGCGCTCGCGTACCTCGTCACCAGCGGGCCGCGCCCCGATCCCGACAGCGTCGCGCTCTCGCCCGAGAAAGTCGCCGAGCGCATCCGTCCCGTCGCCGAAGTGACGATCGGGTCCGCCCGCGGATCGCAGGCCGCGAAGAGCGGCGACGAGGTCTACAAGACGGTGTGCCAGGCGTGTCACGCGGCGGGCATCCAGGGCGCGCCGAAATTCGGCAACCGCGGCGACTGGGGGCCGCGCATCAAGCGCGGCGAGAAGGCGCTGCTGCAATCCGCCTTGAAGGGCAAGGGCGCGATGCCGCCGAAAGGCGGCGCGGCCGATCTCTCGGACGTCGAGATCGAGCGCGCGCTGGTGTACATGGCGAACGCCGCCGGTGCCGGATTCAAGGAGCCGGCCGCCCCGGCGCAGAATGCGGCGCCCGCGCCGCAGACCGCGCAGGCGCAGCCCGCTCCCGCCGCCGACGCGGCGGGCCATGATCACGATCACGGCGCGCCCACCGCGCCGGCTCCCGCCGCGCCGGCGGCGAAGGCGACACCCGCCTCGGCCAAGGCCGACGGCAAGAAGGTGTTCCAGGGCACCTGCGTGGTCTGCCATGGCACCGGCGTCGCGGGTGCGCCCAAGTTCGGCGACAAGGCGGCGTGGGCGCCGCACCTCGCGCACGGCAAGGACGAGCTCTATCACAGCGCGCTCACCGGGAAGAACGCGATGCCGCCGAAGGGCGGCAACATGACGCTCTCGGACGACGAGGTGAAGGCCGCCGTGGACTACATGGTCGGCGCGGTGAAGTAGCCGCGGCGCACGCGGCATGATCGATCACCTCGACCACATCGTCCTCACCACCGCGCGCACGCGCGAGTGCATCGATTTCTACACGCGCACGCTCGGCATGACGCTCGAGCGCTTCGGCGAAGGCCGCATGGCGCTCAAGTTCGGCGCGCAGAAGATCAACCTGCACGAGAAGGGCCGGGAGTTCGAGCCCAAGGCGACGACCCCGGTCCCGGGCGCCCTGGACTTCTGCTTCATCGCCTCGGTGCCGCTCGACGAGGTGATCGCGCGGCTCTCGGCCGCGGGTATACCCTTGGTCGAGGGTCCGGTCATGAAAACGGGAGCGTGCTACCCTATCCGCTCGGTCTACGTCCGCGACCCGGACGGGAACCTGGTCGAGATCTCAGAGCGGGCCGGTTGAGCCGCCGCCACCCGCAGGGAGAAAAAGGAGGAGGAACATGAAGGTTCGTCACGTCTCGCTGGCGGTCGTCGCCGCCTTCGCCGCCGGCCTGGCCGCAACCGCGGCGCACGCGCAAGCGCCGATCGTTCTCAAGTTCAGCCACGTCGTGGCCGAGGACACGCCCAAGGGCAAGGGCGCGCTCAAGTTCAAGGAGCTCGCCGAGGCGAAGACCCGGGGCCGCGTCAAGGTCGAGGTCTATCCCAACAGCCAGCTGTACAAGGACCGCGAGGAGCTCGAGGCCCTGCAGCTCGGCGCGGTGCAGATGCTGGCGCCCTCGGTCTCCAAGTTCGGGCCGCTCGGCGTGCGCCAGTTCGAGGTGTACGACCTGCCGTACATGTTTCCGACGCAGGACGTGCTCGACAAGGTGATCGACGGCCCGGTCGGCAAGCGCCTGTTCAAGCTGCTCGAGCCCAAGGGCATCGTCGGCCTCGGCTACTGGAGCAACGGCTTCAAGGAGTTCTCCTCGAACCGTCCGATGAAGAAGCTCGCCGACTTCAAGGGCATGAAGATCCGCATCCAGTCCTCGAAGGTGCTCGAGGGCGAGATCCGCGCGCTCGGTGCGATCCCGCAGGTGATGGCGTTTTCCGAGGTGTACACGGCGCTGCAGCAGGGCGTCGTCGACGGCGAGGAGAACAGCATCTCGAACAAGTACACGCAGAAGATGCACGAGGTGCAGAAGCACATCACCATGTCGGACCACGGCGTGATCATGTACGCGGTCATCGTCAACAAGAAGTTCTGGGAAGGACTGCCCTCGGACGTGCACAAGGAACTCCAGGCCGCGATGGACGAGGCGAGCAAGTACGAGCGCTCGATCGCGCAGAAGGAGAACGACGACGCGCTCGAGAAGATCCGGGAAGCGAAGACCACCGAGATCTACGTCCTGCCCGCCTCGGAGAAGGCCGTCTGGCGCAAGGCCATGCTTCCGCTCTACAAGCAGTACGAGGGCTCGGTCGGCAAGGACAACCTCGACGCCATCGAGAAGATCGTCGCCGAGTCTTCGAAGAAGAAGATGTAGGCACGGATTGACGCGCGGGCGGCCGCGTAGAGCCGCCGGGAGGACGCCGCCTTGCTGAACCGCATCCTCGACCACCTCGAGGAGTGGCTGATCGCGACCTTCATGGGGCTCGCGACCCTGATCATTTTCGCGTCGGTGCTGTATCGCTACACCGGCGACATCCCGTGGATCTGGCAGTACACGCAGGTCCTGAACCTCACGTGGGCTCAGGAGCTGTGCATCTACCTCTTCATCTGGATGGCGAAGTTCGGCGCGGCCTACGGGGTGCGCACCGGGATCCACGTCGGCGTCGACGTGCTGATCAACCGGCTGCCGGAAAAACAGCGCCGCGTGGGCGTGCTCCTCGGGCTCGGCGCGGGCGCCTTCTTCACGGCGGTGGTGGCGGCGCTCGGCGCCAAGTTCGTCTGGCTCATGTACGGCACCGGGCAGGTGTCGCCCGACCTCGAGCTGCCGATGTGGATCGTCTACCTCGCGGTCCCGCTCGGCTCGGCGCTGATGTGCTACCGCTTCCTGCAGGTGGCCTGGCGCTTCCGGCGCGGCGAGCCGCTCCCCTCGCACAACCACGCGCGCGTCGAGGGCCTGCAGGCGGAGGGCCGCGGATGAGCGGCTGGATCATCTTCATCGGGCTGATCCTGCTGATGCTGACCGGGATGCCGATCTCGATCGCGCTCGGACTGACGGTGCTCGCGTTCCTGTTCTTCATGACCGACATGCCGGTCGAGATCGTGTCGCAGCGGCTGTTCACGGGGCTCGACCAGTTCGCGATCATGGCGATCCCGTTCTTCATTCTCGCCGGATCGTTCCTCACGCACGGCGGCGTCGCGCGCCGCATGATCCGCTTCGCGAGCGCGCTCGTCGGCCACCTCTACGGCGGGCTCGCCATGGCGGGCGTGTTCGCGTGCGCGCTCTTCGCCGCCGTCTCGGGCTCGAGCCCGGCGACGGTGGTCGCCATCGGCACCATCCTGATCCCGGCCATGGAGAAGCAGGGCTACCCGCGCCGCTTCGGCGTGGGCGCGATCGGCACCGCGGGCGTCCTCGGCATCCTGATCCCGCCTTCGATCGTGATGGTGATCTACTCGGTGTCGACCAACACGAGCGTCGGCCGGCTGTTCATCGCCGGGATCGTGCCGGGCTTGCTCCTCGCGGCGATCCTGATGGGCATCGTCTGGGTGGTGGCGAAGCGGCGCAACTACCCGCGCATGCCGCGCGCGGATCTGAAGGAGATCTTCGCCTCGTTCTGGGACGCGATCTGGGGGCTGCTGCTGATCGTCGTCGTGATCGGCGGCATCTACGGCGGCGTGTTCACGCCCACCGAGGCCGCCGCGATGAGCGCCGTGTACGCCTTCATCATCGCCGTGTTCGTCTACCGCGACCTGAAGCTCGCCGACGTGCCGCGCGTGCTGCTCGACGCGGCCAACATGAGCGCCATGCTGCTCTACATCATCACCAACGCGATCCTGTTCTCGTTCCTGCTGACGAGCGAGAACATCCCGCAGGCGATGGCGCAGTGGATCATCGACAAGCACCTGTCGGCCTGGGTTTTCCTGATGGGCTGCAACGTGCTGCTGCTGATCGCCGGCAACTTCATGGAGCCCTCGTCGATCGTGCTGCTGCTCGCGCCGATCCTGTTCCCGGTCGCGGTGAAGCTCGGCATCGACCCGATCCATTTCGGCATCATCATGACCATCAACATGGAGGTCGGCCTGATCCACCCGCCGGTCGGCCTGAACCTCTACGTCGCGAGCGGCATCGCGCGCATGGGGCTGACCGAGACGACCGTCGCGTTCGCGCCGTGGATCGTCATCATGGTCCTGTACCTGCTGCTCGTGACTTACGTCCCGGACATCGCGATGTGGCTGCCGAACGCGATCTATCACCGCCCGGGCTGATCCGGCGACCGGCCCGCGCGTTTGGGGCTAGAATTTCGTCGCCATGAAGCTGCTCTTCGTCGTCGATCCGCCGTCCTCGTTCAAGATCTACAAGGACTCGACCTACGCGATGATGGTCGAGGCCGACAAGCGCGGCCACGAGCTGCATTTCGCGACGCTCGACGGCATCTCCTGGAAGGGCGGCCGGGTCATCGCTCAGTCGCGGCCGATGGAGCTGCTCGCCGGGAAGGACCCCTGGTACCGCGCCGGGGCCTTCGCCAAGGCGCCGCTCGCCGAGTTCGACGCGGTCCTCATGCGCAAGGACCCGCCCTTCGACATGGAATACGTCGTCGCCACCTGGCTGCTCGAGCTGGCGCAGCGCGAAGGCGCGAAGGTGTTCAACGACCCGGGCGCGATCCGCGACCACAGCGAGAAGCTCGCGATCGCGCAGTTCCCCGGCCTCGCGCCGCCGACGCTCGTGACGCGGCTCGCGGGGGAGATCCACGAGTTCATCGCGGCGCACGGCGACGTCATCCTGAAGCCGCTCGGCGGCATGGGTGGCGACTCGGTCTTCCGCGTCACCGACGCGGATTTCAACCGCAACGTCCTCATCGAGACGCTCACGCATCACGGCGCGCGCGCCATCATGATTCAGCGCTACGTCCCCGAGATCCGCGACGGCGACAAGCGCGTGCTGCTGATCGCGGGCAAGCCCGTCCCGCACTGCCTGGCGCGCATGCCGCGCCCGGGCGAATCGCGCGCGAACCTCGCGGCGGGCGGCACCGGCGTCGCGCGGCCGCTCTCCCCGCGCGACCGCGAGATCGCCGAGAGCCTCGGTCCCGAGCTCGCGCGCCGCGGGCTGCTGCTCGTCGGCCTCGACGTGATCGGCGACTTCCTCACCGAGATCAACGTCACCAGCCCCACGTGCTTCCAGGAGATCGCGCAGCAGACCGGGTTCAACGTCGCCGGGATGTTCATGGACGCGGTGGAAGCGGCCGTTTCGAAATGAGCGAAGCGAAGCCATGGTCGGCATCCTGATCGTCGGCCACGGCGCCTTCGGCGAGGCGCTGCTGCACTGCTGCACGCACGTCCTCGGCCAGCGGCCTTCGCAGATCGCGCAGCTCGCGGTCGCGGTCAACGACGATCCCGAGAAGGTGCTCCCCCGCGCGCGCGCGCTGCTCGCGCAGATCGACGGCGGCGACGGCGTGCTGGTGCTGACCGACGTGCTCGGCGCCACGCCGTCGAACATCGCGGCGCGGCTGCTGGCCCCGGGGCGGATCGAGGGCGTCGCCGGCGTGTCGCTGCCGATGCTGATCCGCGCGCTCACGTACCGGCGCGAGCCGCTCGCGACCGTGATCGACAAGGCCGTGAGCGGCGGCTGCGAGGGCGTGGTGCGGATGAACGGGAATGGCGAAAGCGGAAGCTGAGATCGTGAACAAGCTCGGGCTGCACGCGCGCGCCTCGGCGAAGCTCACCCAGGTCGCGAGCCGCT
>DATDMW010000242.1:0-7168 GCA_036518595.1 Burkholderiales bacterium | reverse complement strand
AGCGGCTTGCCGGCGGCCACCTCGAGCTGGAGGCCGACCAGGTCCACGCCGGTGACGCACTCGGTCACCGGGTGCTCGACCTGCAGGCGCGTGTTCATCTCCAGGACCCAGAACCCGCCCCGCTCGTCGGCCAGGAACTCGACCGTCCCCGCCCCGCGGTAGCCGACCGCGGCCGCCGCGTCCCGGCCCGCCTTGAGCAGCCGCTCCCGCAGGTCCCCGCCGAGCCGCTCGACCAGGGGCGACGGCGCCTCCTCGAGGACCTTCTGGTGGCGCCGCTGCACCGAGCACTCCCGCTCGCCGAGGGCCCAGATCATCCCGTACGCGTCGGCAAGAATTTGAACTTCGACGTGGTGACCGTTCTCGAGGTAGCGCTCGCAGAACACGGTCGGGTCGCCGAACGCGGACGCGGCCTCGCGCCGGCTCGCCGCGAGCGTCGCGTCGAAATCGCCCGCGCTCCGCACGACGCGCATGCCCTTGCCGCCGCCGCCCGCGCAGGGCTTGATCATCACCGGGAAGCCGATCGCGCGCGCCTGCTCGAGCAGGAAGGCGGGCTCCTGCCGCTCGCCGTGGTAGCCGGGCAGGAGCGGGACGCCCGCCTTCGCCATGATCGCCTTCGCCGCCGACTTGTCGCCCATGGCGCGGATCGCGCCGGGCGGCGGGCCGACGAAGACGAGCCCCGCGCGCTCGCAGGCCTCGGCGAACGCCGCGTTCTCGGAGAGGAAGCCGTAGCCCGGGTGCACCGCGTCCGCGCCGGCGTGCAGCGCGGCCGCGACGATGCGGTCGATGCGCAGGTAGCTCTCGCGCGCCGGGGCCTCGCCGATGCGGAGCGCCTCGTCGGCGAGCGCGACGTGCATCGCGCCCGCGTCGGCGTCGGAGTAGACCCCGACGGTGCGCACGCCGAGGCGCTTCGCCGTGCGCATCACGCGGCACGCGATCTCGCCGCGGTTCGCGATCAGCAGCTTCTCGAACATGAGTGCGTCACTTCTTCGCGCGCTTCGCCTTGCTCTTGGCGAACGGAGCCACCCACGCCGGATTCCGCTTCTCGAAGAAGGCGGCCATGCCCTCCTGGCCCTCGTCGGAGACGCGCAGCGCGGCGATGCGCTCGGCGGTCTGCGCGATCAGCCGGTGGTCGATCGGCGCGCCCGCCACCTGGCGCAGCATCTCTTTGGCCGATGCCTGCGCGCCCGGCGCGCCCTGCACCAGCTCGCCGAGGATCGCGTTCACCGTGGCGTCGAGCTCCGCGGGCAGCGTGATCTCCTGGATCAGGCCGATGCGGTACGCCTCCGCCGCGGGGAAGCGCTCCGCGGTGACGCAGTAGCGGCGCGCGGCGCGCTCGCCCATCGCGGCGACCACGTAAGGGCTGATGGTGGCGGGCGCGAGGCCGAGCTTGACTTCCGAGAGACAGAACTCGGTGTCGTTCGAGGCGACCGCGATATCGCACGCGGCGAGCAGGCCGATGCCGCCCGCGTACGCCGCGCCGTGCACGCGCGCCAGCGTCGGCTTCGCGAGCGTGTAGATGCGGTGGAGCATCTTCGCGAAGGCGAGCGCGTCCTCGCGGTTCTCCTCGCGGCTCATGCCTTTCATGCGCTTCATCCAGTCGAGGTCGGCTCCCGCGCAGAAGACCTTGCCCTTTCCGGCGAGCACGACCGCGCGCACCGCCGGATCGCGCTCGAGCGCATCGAACGCGTCCGTCACCTCGGCGATCATGTTCTCGTCGAAAGCGTTGCGCAGCTGCGGGCGGTTCAGCCACAGCACGGCGGCGCCGTCGCCCATCTGGATCTCGATCGATTGGTAGCCCATGTTTTCCCTTGTTCCTACATCCGGAAGACGCCGAACCGGGTCGGCTCGATCGGCGCGTTGAGCGCCGCCGAGAGCGCGAGCCCGAGCACGCGGCGCGTGTCCTCGGGCGCGATGATACCGTCGTCCCACAGGCGCGCGGTCGCATAGTAAGGATGCCCCTGGCGCTCGTACTGCTCGAGGACCGGACGCCGGAACGCCTCCTCCTCGGCCTTGCTCCAGCTGCCGCCCTTCGCCTCGATTCCGTCGCGGCGCACGGTCGCGAGCACCGCGGCCGCCTGCTCGCCGCCCATCACCGAGATGCGCGCGTTCGGCCACATCCACAGGAAGCGCGGCGAGTAGGCGCGCCCGCACATGCCGTAGTTGCCGGCGCCGAACGAGCCGCCGATGATCACGGTGAGCTTGGGGACGCGCGTGCACGCGACCGCGGTCACGAGCTTCGCGCCGTCCTTGGCGATGCCGCCCGCCTCGTATTTCTTCCCGACCATGAAGCCCGTGATGTTCTGCAGGAAGAGCAAGGGGATGCCGCGCTGGCTGGCGAGCTCCACGAAATGCGCGCCCTTGAGCGCGGACTCGGAAAAGAGGATGCCGTTGCTCGCGAGGATGCCGACCGGGTAGCCCCAGAGGCGCGCCCACCCGGTCACGAGCGTCGTGCCGTAGCTCTGCTTGAACTCGTCGAAGTCGCTCGCGTCCACGAGGCGCGCGATCACCTCGCGCACGTCGTAGGGCTTGCGCACGTCGGCGGGAACGACGCCGCCGAGCTCGGACGCGGGGTAGAGCGGCTCCGCGGGCTCGCGCAGCGCGAGCGTCACGCGCTTCGCGCGGTTCAGGCTGGCGACGATCGAGCGCACGATCGCGAGCGCGTGCGCGTCGTTCTGGGCGTAATGATCGGCGACGCCGGACTGCCGCGCGTGCACCTCGGCGCCGCCCAGCTCCTCGGGCGTGACGACCTCGCCGGTCGCGGCCTTCACGAGCGGCGGCCCGCCGAGGAAGATCGTGCCCTGTCCCTTCACGATCACCGTCTCGTCCGACATCGCCGGCACGTAGGCGCCGCCCGCGGTGCACGAGCCCATCACCGCCGCGATCTGCGGAATCCCCGCCGCCGACAGGTTCGCCTGGTTGTAGAAGATGCGCCCGAAGTGCTCGCGGTCCGGGAAGACGTCGTCCTGCTCGGGCAGGAACGCGCCGCCCGAGTCCACGAGGTAGATGCAGGGAAGGCCGTTGTCGCGGGCGATCTCCTGCGCGCGCAGGTGCTTCTTCACCGTCAGGGGGGAGTAGGTGCCGCCCTTGACCGTCGCGTCGTTGACGACGATCACGCACTCCTGGCCCGAGACGCGGCCGATGCCGGCGATGAGGCCGGCGCCCGGCGCCTCGTCCCCGTAGAGGCCGAGGGCGGCGAGCGGCGAGAGCTCGAGGAACGGTGAGCCGGGATCGAGCAGCAGCCGCAGCCGCTCGCGCGGCAGCAGCTTCCCGCGCGCGACGTGCTTCTCGCGTGCCTGGGCATCGCCGCCTTCGGCCGCGCGCTCGACGCGGGCGCGCAGGTCGGCGACGAGCGCGGACATCGCGCCGGCGTTGGCCTGGAACTCCTCCGAGCGGACGTCGAGCCTTGTCTTGATCGCGGGCATCGCGCGCAGATTACCAGCCGCCGGTCGCGAGCCAGCGGTCGACCTGCTCGAGGCGGTCGCTGCCCCAGAACGGCTCGCCGTCGACCACGATGTAGGGCGAGCCGAAGGCGCCGAGCGCGATCGCGGCGTCGACCTCGGCGCGCAGCCGGTCCTTGACGGCCGGGTCGGCGAGCCCGGCGCGCACCGCCGCGGCGTCGAGGCCCAGCCTGACGCAGACCTCGACCGTCTTCTCGGCGTCGCCGATGTTCACGTCGTCGACGAAGTAGGCGCGGTACAGCGCTTTCGCCACGTCCCGGGCGCGCTTCGGGTCCTTCGCGTCGGCCCAGTAAAAGGCGCGCGCCGCCGCGACGGTGCCGATCGGGAACGTCGACGGCTGGCGGTAGTCGACACCCATGAATTTCGCGGTGCGAACCATGTCGCGCGCCGCGTACTTGCCCTTGATCGGGATGTCGGTGAGCGGCTGGCCGCCCGTCTGCTTGAACGCGGCGCCGAGCAGGAACGGCCGCCAGGTCGCCTCGCGCCCGTGCTTCGCCGCGAGCGCGTCGATCTTCGTGCTCGCGATGTAGCCGTAGGGCGAGGAGAAGTCGAAGTAGAAGTCGATCGTTTTCGCCATGTCATTCTCCGGTGAGCGCGCGGCCGATCACCATCCGCTGGATGTCGCTCGCGCCCTCGTAGATCCTGCACACGCGCACGTCGCGCCAGATCCTCTCCACGGGAAAGTCGGCGACGTAGCCGTAGCCGCCGTGGATCTGGATCGCGTCCGAGCAGACCCGCTCGGCGGTCTCGGAGGCGAAGAGCTTGGCCATCGACGCCTCCTTGAGGCACGGCTTGCCCGCGTCGCGCAGCGCCGCGGCGTGGAGATAGAGCTGCCGCCCGGCCTCGACGCCCGTCGCCATGTCGGCCAGGCGAAAGGCCACGGCCTGGTGCTCGGCGAGCGTCTTCCCCATGCTCCTGCGCTCGCCCGCGTACGCGACCGCGGCCTCGAGCGCGGCGCGCGCCATGCCCACCGCCTGCGCCGCGACGTTGATCCGCCCCGACTCGAGGTTCGCGAGCGCGATGCGGTAGCCCGCGCCGTCCTCCCCCAGGCGGTTCGCCCCCGGAACGCGGCAGTCCTCGAGGACGATCTGCGCGGTGTCGGACGCGTGCTGGCCGGCCTTGTCCTCGATGCGCGCGACTTTGTAGCCCGGCGTCTTCGTCGGCACGACGAAAGCGCTCATTCCTTTCTTTCCGGCCGCCTTGTCGGTGACGGCGAAGACAACGGCGAGGTCGGCGTTCTTGCCCGAGGTGATGAACTGCTTGACGCCGTTCAGCACGTAGTCGCCGCCGTGCTTGTCGGCGCGGGTGACGATCGCCGAGGCGTCGGAGCCGGCCTGCGGCTCGGTGAGGCAGAACGCGCCGAGGCTCTCGCCGCGCGCGAGCGGGACCAGAAAGCGCCGCTTCTGCTCCTCGCTGCCGTAGCCGTTCAGGATCCCGGCGACGAGGTTGTTGACCGCGACGATGGTCGCCGTCGCGCCCTCGCCGGCGGCGATCTCCTCGATCGCCAGCGCGAGCGCGGTCGCGTCCATTCCCGCGCCGCCCCAGGGCTCGGGGATCGCGACGCCGTAGAGGCCCATCGCGGCGAGCCCGGCGAGCTCCTCGCGCGGGAACGCGCGCTCGCGGTCGCGGCGCGCCGCGCCCGGCGCAAGCCGCTCGCGCGCGAACTTGCGCACCGCGTCGCGCAGCTGCTCGTGCTCGGCCGCGAGGAGCACGTCGCTTTTACGCCAGCTCGATGGCCATCGCGGTCGCCTCGCCGCCGCCGATGCAGAGCGCCGCGACGCCGCGCCGGCCTCCGGTCTTCCGGAGCGCGCCGATCAGCGTGACGACGATGCGCGCCCCCGACGCCCCGATCGGGTGCCCGAGCGCGCACGCGCCGCCGTGGATGTTCACCTTCTCGTGCGGCAGGCCGTGCTCCTTCATCGCCGCCAGGGTCACGACCGCGAACGCCTCGTTGATCTCGTAGAGGTCGACCTGGTCCTTCTTCCAGCCGGTGCGCTCGTAGAGCTTGCGGATCGCCCCGACGGGCGCGGTCGTGAACCAGCCAGGCTCCTGCGCGTGCGTCGCGTGCGCGACGACGGTCGCGAGCGGCTTCGCGCCGAGCTTCTCGGCGGTCGAGCGGCGCATCAGGACGAGCGCCGCGGCGCCGTCGGAGATCGAGCTCGAGTTGGCGGCGGTGACCGAGCCGTCCTTCCGGAACGCAGGCTTGAGCGTCGGGATCTTCTCGATGTTCGCCTTGAACGGCTGCTCGTCGGTCTCGAGGAAGCGCTCGTTCTTGCCGGCCTTGACCGTCATCGGCGTCATCTCCCAGGCGAACGAGCCGTTCTTGTTGGCGGCCTGCGCGCGCTCGAGCGACGTGACGGCGAACTGGTCCTGCGCCTCGCGCGAGAACGCGTACTTCGCGGCGCAGTCCTCGGCGAAGACGCCCATCAATTTGCCTTTGTCGTACGCGTCTTCGAGCCCGTCGAAGAACATGTGGTCGAGCACCTGCTGGTGGCCCATGCGGTAGCCGGCACGCGCCTTCGGCAGGAGGTAGGGCGCGTTGGTCATCGACTCCATGCCACCCGCGACGATCACGCGCCCATCGCTGCCCGCGGCGAGGATATCGTGCGCCAGCATCGCCGCCTTCATGCCCGAGCCGCACATCTTGTTGATCGTTGTGCAGCCGGTCGCGAGCGGCAGACCGGCGCCGAGCGCGGCCTGGCGCGCGGGCGCCTGGCCCTGGCCCGCGGGAAGGACGCAGCCCATGATGACTTCGTCGATGCTCTCGGGCTTGACGCCGGCGCGCTCGACCGCGGCGCGGATCGCGGCGGCGCCGAGCTGCGGCGCGGCGAAGTCCTTGAGCTCGCCCTGGAAAGCGCCCATCGGGGTGCGCGCGGCCGAAACGATGACGATCGGGTCATTGGACATGATGCCTCCTTGCTGCATGGGTTGAATTTCGAGCCGGGCTCACGCGCGGCGGCCGAAGTCGTAGGTGGTGGCCAACTCGCGGGCGCGGGCGAGCACGTCCGCCGCGAAGGGCGAGGACTTTCGGCTCTTCGCGTCGATCTGCACGCCGGTCAGCTCGCACACCGCGGCGATCTCGCCCGACGCGGCGTTGCGCATCTCGTGCACGAAGCGCACGACCTTGTCGCGCACCTCGAGGATGCCCGAGCGCACGGCGACCGTGTCGCCCGCGAGCAGCTCGCGCCGGTAGCTGATGTTCTGCTGCACGGCGGCCATGGCGCGGCCCTGCTCGCGCAGCATCGCCGGCGTCATCCCGAGCGCTGCGAACAGGTTCCAGGTCGCCTCGTCGAACTTGCCCACGTACCACATGACGTTCATGTGGCCCATGTGGTCGCATTGCCACGGATACACGGTGCCGCGATAGGTCTCGACCAGGCCGGTCATTGCGTCTCCTCGAAGAGCTCGCGCCCGATCAGCCAGCGCCGGATCTCGGACGTGCCCGCGCCGATCTCGTACAGCTTCGCGTCGCGCCATAGGCGCCCGGTCGGAGTCTCGTTGATGTAGCCCATGCCGCCCAGGCACTGGATCGCCTCGCCCGCCATCCAGGTCGCCTTCTCCGCCGCGTAGAGGATCGCGCCGGCGGCGTCCTTGCGCGTTGTTTCCCCGCGGTCGAGCGCCTGGCCCACGGCATATACATAGGCGCGGCACGCCGAGAGCGTGGCGTACATGTCGGCGAGCTTGCCCTGCATCAGCTGGAACTCGCCGAT
>DATDMW010000241.1:0-14681 GCA_036518595.1 Burkholderiales bacterium | reverse complement strand
GTTACGCCCCTCGCCCGGGGCGCGGGCACGGGGCCGTGGTCGGCCGGGAGCGCTCCCCGCGCGCCCTTTGTGGGCGCGGGACCGGACGCGGCCGCCAGTCGCTCGAGATAGCGGGCCAGCAGGTCGACCTCGAGGTTCACGCGCGCGCCGGTGCGCAAGTGCTTCAAGTTGGTGGCCTGCAGCGTGTGCGGAATGAGATTGACCTCGAACTCGGCGCCGTTCGCCGCGTTCACCGTGAGGCTCACGCCGTTCAACGTGATCGAGCCCTTGCGCGCGATGTAGCGCTCGAGGCCGGCCGGCGCCCGCACCGCGAGCACGCGGTTATCGCCCGCGGCATCGAGCCGCGTCACCTCGCCGACGCCATCGACGTGTCCCGAGACCAGATGACCGCCGAGACGGTCGGAGAGCCTCAGCGCCTTCTCGAGATTCACCTCGCCGGAGAGCTCGAAGCCGACCGTGCATCGAAGCGTTTCCGCGGACAGCTCGACCTCGAAACGCGACGCCTGGCGCGATACCACCGTGAGGCACACGCCGTTCACGGCTATGCTGTCGCCGATGGCGACGTCCTGCAGGCCGAGGTGCGGCGCTTCCACCGCGACGCGCACACCGCCCGCCGCGGGCTCGAGGCGCGCGATCCTTCCCACCGTCGTCACGATGCCGGTAAACACGCGCGGATTCTACCGGCGTTCGAACACCACCGCCGCGGTGCGGTCCAAGATGGTGCCGCATCCGACCCGATGAGCGATCCCAGCACCCACCCTCTTCCCGCCGCGGTGATCGGCGTCGCGTCGGGCCTGGGCGCGCGCGACCCGCGCTGTCGCGACGGACCGGCCGCGCTCGAGCGCGACGGCCTGCTCGCGCGCCTCGCTGGCCGCGGCGTCCAGCTGTCCTGGCGCTCGACCCTGGAGCCGGAGCACCACCCGGGACAGTCGCGCATGCGCGCGATCTCGGAGATATGCAACCGGCTCGCGCGCGAAGTCGGCGCCACCATCCGCGCGGGCGGCCTGCCGGTCGTCGTGGGCGGGGATCACAGCTGCGCGATCGGAACATGGAGCGGCGCGGCCCGGGCGGTCTCGCCGCGGGGCCCGCTCGGGCTCGTGTGGATCGACGCGCACATGGACAGCCATACCCCGGCCACCAGCCACAGCGGCATGCCGCACGGCATGCCGCTCGCGGCCCTCCTCGGCCACGGGGCGAGCCGGGAGCTCGCGATCGAGGTGGCCGAGATCCTGCACGAAGGACAGATCGCGCCGCGCCATGTCTGCCTGGTCGGCGTGCGCAGCCACGAGCCGGAGGAGGAAGCGCTGCTCACGCGCCTGGGCGTGCGCATCGTGCACATGGACGAGCTGCGCGCGCGCGGGCTGGACGCGGTGATGCGCGAGGCGATCGACATCGCGCGCGCCGACACCGCCGGCTACGGCATCACGCTCGATCTCGACGCGATGGATCCGCTCGACGTGCCCGGTGTCGGCACGCCGGTGCGCGGCGGGATCGCCGCGCCGGCGCTGATCGAGGCGCTCGCGACCTGCTGCGCGAAGGACGCCGCGCTCGTCGCGCTCGAGGTTGTGGAATACAACCCCCATCGCGACGTCGACCGGCGCACCGCGCAGGTGGTCGAGGACGTGATCGCCGCGGTGCTCGGGCCGCGCCCCGCGGCAGAAGCGTCGTTCAGTCCCGCCTGACGCGGGCGAGGATGCGGAGGTCGTCGCCGATGCGCTCGGCGCCGCGCATCTCGAGCCGGACGAGCCGGTCGAGAGCGGCCGGCTCGGGCAGCGCGAACATCCCGCGCCCCGTGTCTCCCATCACGCTCGGCGCGAGGTACACGAGCAACTCGTCGACGCAGCCCTCGCGCAGCAGCGACCCGTTCAGCCGGGTGCCCGCCTCGACGTGCAGCTCGTTGATTCCTCGCCGGCCGAGCTCGCGCATGACCGACGCCAGCTCGGTCTTGCCCTGCGCGTTCGGGATGCAGATCACCTCGGCGCCGCGCGCGCGCAGCGCCTCCTCCTTCGCACGGTCCTCGCGCGCCGCGACGACGAGGACTGCGCCCTGCTCGAACAGCCGCGCCGCCGGGTCCACTTCGAGCCGCGAGTCGATGAGCACCTTCAGTGGCTGGCGCGGCGTGTCGACGCCGCGCACCGTGAGGCGCGGATCGTCGTCCTTGACCGTGCCGATGCCCGTGAGGATGGCGCAGGCGCGCGCACGCCAGGCGTGTCCGTCGAGGCGCGCGGCGTCGCCGGTGATCCACTGGCTCTTGCCGTTGGCGAGAGCGGTGCGGCCGTCGAGGCTTGCGGCGATTTTCATCCGTACCCACGGGCACCCGCGCGTCATGCGCGACACGAAGCCGATATTGAGCTCTCGCGCCTCCTCCTCCATCAGGCCGTGCTCGACGCGGATCCCGGCCGCGCGCAGCCTGGCGAAGCCCGCTCCCGCGACCTGGGGATTCGGATCCTGCATCGCGGCCACGACGCGCGCCACGCCCGCCGCGATCAGCGCGTCGGCGCAGGGCGGCGTGCGCCCGTGGTGGCTGCACGGCTCGAGGTTGAGGTAGAGCGTCGCGCCGCGTCCGCGCGCCCCCGCCTGCGCGAGCGCGAGCACCTCGGCGTGCGGGAGGCCGGCCTTTGCGTGCCAGCCTTCGCCCACCACGTCGCCGTCCTTGACGGCGACGCAGCCGACGCGCGGGTTCGGCGTGGTCGTATACAGCCCGAGACGGGCCAGCTCGAGCGCCCGACCCATGAAGCCGAGGTCGGCGGCGTCGGCCATCACTTCGGCGCGCGGCGCGCCTTGGCCTTGCCCGGGCGCTTCACTTCCTGGATCGCGTCGCGGAAATCGTCGACGCGCTGGAAGTCCTCGTATACCGAGGCGAAGCGGATGTAGGCGACGTCGTCCATCTTTTTCAGCTCGCGCATCACCATCTCGCCGATCACGCGGCTCGCGACCTCGCGCTCGCCGAGCGCCATGATACGCTGCTCGACGCGGTTGATCGCCTGGTCGACGTACTCGGTGGGAACCGGGCGCTTGTGCAGGGCGCGCATGAAGCCCGTGCGGATCTTCTCGCGGTCGTAGGCGGTGCGGTTCCCGTTGCTCTTGACGATCATCGGCATGGAGAGCTCGGTGCGCTCGTACGTGGTGAAGCGCTTGTCGCAGTCCTCGCATTGCCGGCGGCGGCGCACGCTCTCGCCGTCGTCGGAGAGGCGCGAGTCGATCACCCCCGTGTTCTCGGACTTGCAGTACGGGCACTTCATCGTCGCTCCCTGCCGTTTGTTCTTATGCGACCGCGACGCGCTGCGCGCCCGCCTCGGCCGGACGGTAGACCGGGAACTTGCGGCACAGCTCCTGGACCTCGCCGGCGACGCGCTTGAGCACCCGGTCGTCCTGCGGCGCATCGAGCACGTCGGCGATCAGGTGCGCGAGGCGCTCGGCCTCGGCGTCGCGGAAGCCGCGCGTGGTCATCGCCGGAGAGCCGATGCGGATACCGCTCGTCACCATGGGCTTCTGCGGATCGTTTGGAATGGCGTTCTTGTTCACCGTGATGTGCGCGCGCCCGAGGGCGGACTCGGCGTCCTTGCCGGTCACGTTCTTCGCCCGCAGGTCGACCAGGAACAGGTGCGACTCGGTGCGCCCGGAGACGATGCGCACGCCGCGCGACTGCAGCGTCTTCGCCATCACCTTCGCATTCGTCATGACCTGCACCTGGTAGTCGCGGAAATCGGGCTCGAGCGCCTCCTTGAATGCGACCGCCTTGGCGGCGATCACGTGCATGAGCGGGCCGCCCTGGAGGTTGGGGAAGATCGAGGAATTGAGCGCCTTCTCGTGCTCGGCGCCCGCGAGAATGAGGCCGCCGCGCGGGCCGCGCAGCGTCTTGTGCGTGGTGCTGGTCACGAAGTCCGCGATGCCGATCGGGCTGGGGTAAAGCCCGGTCACGATCAATCCCGCGTAGTGCGCGACGTCGGCGAAGAGAGTCGCGCCCACCTGGTCGCAGATCGCGCGCAGCCGCTTCCAGTCGATCGCGAGCGCGTATGCGGACGCGCCGGCGACGATCATGCGCGGCTTGTGCTGGCGCGCGAGCGCCTCGACCTGCGCATAGTCGATCACCTCGTTCGCATCGAGCCCGTAGGTCACGGCCTTGTACAGCCGGCCGCTCAGATTGACCGCCGCGCCGTGCGTGAGGTGCCCGCCGCTCGCGAGCGCCATGCCGAGGATGGTATCGCCCGGTTGCAGCACCGACATGTACACCGCCTGGTTCGCCTGCGATCCCGAGTGCGGCTGCACGTTCGCGTACTCGCAGCGGAACAGCTGCTTCGCGCGGTCGATGGCGAGCTGCTCGGCGACGTCGACGAACTCGCAGCCGCCGTAGTAGCGCTTCCCGGGATAGCCCTCGGCGTATTTGTTGGTGAGCTGCGAGCCCTGCGCGGCGAGCACCGCGGGGCTGACGTAGTTCTCGGAGGCGATCAGCTCGACGTGGTCCTCCTGGCGCTGGTTCTCGCGCTGGATGGCGGACCAGAGGTCGGGATCGACCTGCTGCAAAGGCTTGTTCGGGAACATGGTGTTACGGCGGGGTCAAAACGGTATCTTATCATTGGGCCCACGGGCGAATCATGCCGGTCAGACAAACCCTAGCGACGGGCGCGGTGCCGGTGCAGGTGTTCACCGACGAGGTGGAGGCGAGCGCGCGGCGCCAGCTCGAGAACGTCTCGAAGCTGCCGATCGTGTTCCATCACGTCGCCGCCATGCCCGACGTGCACGCCGGCATCGGCGCGACCGTCGGCTCGGTGATCCCGACGCGTGGCGCGATCATCCCCGCGGCGGTGGGCGTCG
Source organism: Burkholderiales bacterium (assembly GCA_036518595.1). Classification (GTDB taxonomy): domain Bacteria; phylum Pseudomonadota; class Gammaproteobacteria; order Burkholderiales; family SG8-39; genus VBDM01. Next base: position 9,866 of record DATDMW010000241.1, on the reverse strand, counting down.
ACATCGGCTGCGGGATGAGCGCCGTCCGGCTCTCGCTACGCGCCGAGCAGCTGCCCGACAGCCTCTCGAAGCTGCGCTCCGCCATCGAGCGCGCCGTTCCCGTCGGCTTCGACGAGCATCGCGACGCCGACGCGCTCCACGACGCCGCGGCGCCGCTCGAGCCGCGCCTCGCGCGCATCCTCGAGCGCCACCCGGCGATCGTGAGCCGGAAGCGCGACGGCCGCACGAGATGGGTGCGGCAGATGGGCTCGCTCGGCGGCGGCAACCACTTCATCGAGGTGTGCCTCGACGAGTCGCAGCGGGTCTGGGTGATGCTGCACTCGGGAAGCCGCGGGCTCGGCAACGCGATCGGGCAGTATTTCATCGCGGCCGCGCGCGAGGAGATGACGGGCCTCGACGCGCGCCTTCCGGACCGCGATCTCGCCTGGTTCGGCGAGGGCTCACAGCTCTTCGACGACTACATCGAAGCGGTCGGCTGGGCGCAGGATTACGCGCGCGCCAACCGCGACGCGATGATGCGCCTGGTGCTCGACGCGATCGCGTCCCGCCTGCCGGCCTTCGAGGTCACCGGCGACGCGATCAACTGCCACCACAACTACGTCGAGCGGGAACGCCACTTCGGCGAGCGCGTCTGGGTCACGCGCAAGGGCGCGATCCGCGCGCGCGAGGGCGAGCTCGGCATCATCCCGGGCAGCATGGGCGCGCGCTCCTACATCGTGCGCGGCAAGGGGAACGCGGAGTCCTTCTGCTCGTGCGCGCACGGCGCCGGCCGGCGCATGAGCCGCGCCGAAGCGAAGAAGCGATTCACGCGCGCCGACCTCGAGGCGCAGACGAGCGGCGTCGAATGCCGCAAGGATACCGGCGTCCTCGACGAGATCCCGGGCGCCTACAAGGACATCGACAAGGTCATGGCCGACCAGACCGACCTGGTCGACGTCGTGCACACGCTCAAGCAGGTGGTGTGCGTCAAAGGGTGATCAGCTTCGCCGCCAGCTTGAGATCGACATTGCCGCCGGAAAGGATCACGCCGACTTTCTTCCCCGCGACCGGCAGCCCGCGCTCGAACAGGCCCGCGGCGCCGAGCGCGCCCGTCGGCTCGACCACGATCTTCATGCGCTCCCACAAGTAGAACATCGCGCGCGCGAGCTCGGCGTCGCTGACCGTCGCCATGTCGTGCACATAGCGGAGGACCAGCGGGAACGTCAGCTTCCCGAGCGCGTGCGTGCGCGCGCCGTCGGCGATCGTCTCCGGGTTGTGGCAGCTCTGCAGCGTCTTCGTCCGGAACGAGCGCGTCGCGTCGTCGCCCGCCTCGGGCTCGACGCCGACCACCTTGCAGCCCGGCGACCAGCGCGCCGCGGCGATCGCGCAGCCCGAGATGAGGCCGCCGCCCGAGGTCGGCACGAACAGCCAGTCGAGCGCGCCGGCGTCCTCGATCAGCTCCTTCGCGGCCGTGCCCTGGCCGGCGATGACGTGCGGGTGGTCGAACGGCGGGATCATGGCGAGCCCGCGCTCGCGCGCGGTGCGCTCGGCGACCTCCTCCCGGATCTCCTTGTTCTTGTCGTAGAGCACCACTTCGGCGCCGTAGCCGCGAGTGGCCTCGATCTTCACCGCCGGGGCGTCCTGCGGCATGACGATGACGACGCGCACGCCGAGCTCGCGGCCCGCGAGCGCCACCGCCTGCGCGTGATTGCCCGACGAGTACGCGAGGATGCCGCGCTTCTTCTCCTCGGGGGACAGCCGCGACACCGCGTTGTAGGCGCCGCGGAACTTGAATGCGCCGATGCGCTGCAGGTTCTCGCATTTGAAGAACACGCGCGCGCCCGTGCGCGCGTCGACCGTTCGCGACGTCATCACGGGCGTGCGGTGCGCGTGGCCGGCGAGGCACTCCGCCGCCGAGGCGACGTCTTCCCAGCTGACGGCGAGCGGATGATCGGGGGCGTTCATCGTCCCGATTCTACGCCGCACTGCGCGCGGACTTCGCGGTCGCCGCCGCCGCGGCAAGCGCCTCGGCGCGCACCCAGCGGGAAAAGCGCTCGACCTCCGGCCGGTTTCCCGCGGCCGGCGCGGCGAGGATGAAATACGCGCGCGCGGTGCCCTTCGACGATATGAACCGGCCGCCGAAAGGCAGCACCAGCCGGCCGTCCTTCACCCAGCGATCGACGAGCGGGCTGCGGCCGAGCGCGATCCCCTGTCCGTCGAGCGCCGCCGCGATCATCTGGTCGTAGTGCGAGAAGCGCAGGGTGCCCCTGGGCCGCACGCCGTGGGCCTTCACCAGCTCGAACCATACCTCCCAGCTCAGCCAGGGCGAGCGGCGCTCGGGATCGTCATAGTGCAGCAGCACGTGGCGCGACAGGTCCTGCGGCGACGAAAGCCGGCCGCTGGACACGAGCGCGGGCGCGCACACCGGGAACGCCTTCTCGCCGAACAGCTCGATCGCGCCCGCGCCCGCGACCTCGGGCAGGCAATAACGGATCGCGACGTCGATGCCGTCGCGCTCGAGATCGACGATGTCGTTGGTCGCGGCGATGCGCACGTCGATCTCGGGATGCTGCCGGCGGAATTCGGCGAGGCGCGGCACCAGCCACAGCGACGCGAACGAGATCGTGGTGGTCACCGTGAGCATGCCGCCCGCGCGCGCCGAGAGCTTCGCCGCCGCCTCGCGCAGCGTGTGCAGCGCCTCGCCCACGGCCTTGTACAGCGTCTGGCCCGCCTCGGTCAGCAGCAGCTCGCGGTGCTTGCGGCGGAACAGCGGCACGCCCAGCTCGTCCTCGAGCGCCTTCACCTGGCGGCTGATCGCCGACTGCGTGAGGAACAGCTCGGCGCCCGCCTTGGTGAAGCTCAGGTTGCGCGCGGCGGCCTCGAAGCCCTTCAGCAGATCCAGCGACGGCAGTCCTTTATGCATTCCCATGCCTCATGTGATCCATGCAAAAACGTCGTTTGCGCCGCTATGGACGCGGGCCAATAATGCATGCGTCTCGCGCATTATGAAAGGAGTTGCCATGGATCTCAAGGTGAGCCGCGCCGGGCTGCTGCTGGAGCCGCACCAGGTGTTCGGGCTTTCGGACGCGATTGGCGCGCAGCTGCAGGTGCGGCGCGGCACGGTGTGGATCACGCAGCACGCCGACGGCCGCGACGTGATGGTCTCGCAGGGCGGGGGCTTCACGCTCGACCGTCCCGGCCTCGCGATCGTGCACGCGCTCGAGCCGGCCGAGGTGGCGGTCGCCGAGCCCGGCGCGGCGACGCACCGGCGGTGGTGGGGAAGCGCGAAGCGCTGGATCATCTCGACGTTCGGACCCGCGGCGATCGACCGCGCCGACCCGTCGCGACGCTACCTCTGAGGGGACTGCCATGCCGCTCGTTCGCATCGCGCTCATGAAAGGGCAGCCGGCCGCCGGCCGTCGCATCGGAGCGATCGTCTACCGTGCCTTGCTCGAGACGATCGGCGTCCCCGTCGCCGACAATTTTCAGGTCATCACGGAGCACGACCCGGAAACGCTCGTCTACGACCCCGGCTATCTCGGGATCCGACGGACCGACGGCTTCGTCGCCATCCAGATTACCCTCACGGAGGGCCGCACGGTCGAGGCGAAACGCAGGCTCTACGCGACCATCGTCCAGAACCTGCGGCGCGAGCTGGGCGTGCGTCCCGAGGACGTGTTCATCAACCTGGTCGAGGTGAAGAAGGAGAACTGGTCCTTCGGGAACGGCGTGGCGCAGTACGTGCAGCCCGCGGAGGCGCTCGCCGAGCGCGCCTAGTGCGCCGAGTGGTACCCGGTGTCGGCGCGCACCTTGCCGCGGAACACCCAGTACGACCACGCCGTATACATGGTGATGATCGGCAGGAGGAACACCGTCCCGAGCGCGAGGAACGCCTGCGACCCCGGGGCCGCGGCCGCGTCCCACAGGCTCACCGAGTACGGGATCACCATCGGCCAGATGCTGATCGCGAGGCCCAGGTAGCACAGCACGAAAAGTCCCATCGCCGCGAGGAACGGCGCGAGATCGCGCCGCTCCAGCGATCGCCACAGCCACCACGCCGTGGCCCCCGTGATCAGCGGCACCGGCGAGAACCAGGCGATGTTCGGCCACGAGAACCAGCGCTCGAACACCCGCGGTTGTATGAGCGGCGTCCACACGCTCACCATCGCGATGAACGCAAGCACTCCGAAGAGCAGCCCCCTCGCCCGCCGCCGTGCCCATCGCTGCAGCTCGCCCTCGGTCTTCAGCACCAGCCAGCACGCGCCGAGCAGGCCGTAGCCCGCGATGAGGCCCAGGCCAACGAGCAGCGGAAACGGTCGGATCCAGTCGAAGCTGCCGCCCGCGAAATGGCGCCCTTCCACCGGTATACCCTGCACGAAATTCCCGAGCACGACGCCCTGCGCGAAAGTCGCGACCACCGAGCCCCAGTGGAACGCGTGCCCCCATACGCGCTTGCGCGTCCCGGGCATGACGCGGAACTCGAACGCGACGCCGCGGAAGATCAACCCGAGCAGCATGAGCAGCAGCGGGAAGTACAGCGCCGGCAGCAGGATCGCGAAGGCGAGCGGGAACGCCGAGAGCAGCGCGATCCCGCCCATCACCAGCCAGGTCTCGTTGCCGTCCCAGATGGGCGCGACCGAGTTCATCATGAGGTCGCGCGCAGGGTCGTCGGGCGCGTGGCGCGCGAGGATGCCGACCCCGAGGTCGAAGCCGTCGAGCAGCACGTACATGAAGACCGCGAGCGCGAGGATCGCCGCCCAGAGCGGCACGAGATCGAGGCTCACGCTTCCGCCCCCGAGAACGGCCGCGCCGGGCGCTGCAGATCCTTCGCCTCCGCGGGGCCGGCCGCGCCGGGCCCGGCGCGCACCAGGCGCGCCATGAACATCAGCCCGGCGCCGAAGATGAAGAAGTAGACGAGCGCGTACAGCACGAGAGAGATCAGCACGTCGGTCCCGGTCAGCGACGGCGACACCGCGTCGCGCGTGCGCATCAACCCGTAGACGACCCACGGCTGGCGCCCGACCTCGGTCGTGATCCAGCCGGCGACGACGGCGATGAAGCCGAGCGGCATGCACGCCATGCACAGCGACTGGAACCAGGTCGCCTCGTGCAGCCGCCCGCGCGCCCACAGCACCGCGCCGCTGACGACGACGGCGAGCATCAGCAGGCCGATCGCCACCATCACGCGGAAGGCGAAGAACGGAATCGCGACCGGCGGACGGTCCTCGCGCGGAAACTCCTTCAGCCCGCGCACCACGCCGTCGCGGCGATGCGTGAGGATCAGGCTGCCCGCCTCGGGCACCGCGATCTCGAAGCGGTTCGCCTCGGCCTGCTCGTCGGGCCATGCGAACAGCAGGAGCGGCATGTGCGCTTCGGTCCGCCAGTGCGCCTCGATCGCCGCGACCTTCGCCGGCTGGTGCTCGAGCGTGTTGAGCCCGTGCTGGTCGCCGAGCAGCACCTGCAGCGGCACCAGCAGGATCAGCAGGCCGAAGCCCATCTTCTGCATGACCCGGCTTTCCTCGACCGCGCGCCCGTGGCGCAGCAGGTACGCCGCTGCGCCGATCACGACGAACGCCGTCGTGATGTAGAAAGCCACGACGTTGTGCGCGAGGCGGTACGGGAACGACGGGTTGAAGATGATCTCGAGCCAGCTCTGCGGAAAGAAGCGGCCGTCGGCCATCGTGTGTCCCGCGGGCGTCTGCATCCAGCTGTTCGCCGCCAGGATCCAGAAGGTCGAGAACAGCGTCCCGAGCGCGACCATGAGCGCCGCGAAGAAGTGCATCCACGCGGGCACGAGCTTGCGCCCGAAGAGCAGCACGCCGAGGAATCCCGCCTCGAGGAAGAACGCGGTCAGCCCCTCGTACGCCATCAGCGGCCCGACCACGTTCGCGGTCGCGTCCGAGTAGCGGCTCCAGTTGGTTCCGAACTGGAACGGCATGACGATGCCCGACACGACGCCCATGCCGAACGACACGGCGAAGATCCTGATCCAGTAGCGCGAGGTGCTGAGGAACACCGCCCGCCCGGTGAAGAAATGCAGCCCCTCGAGCACCGCGATGTAGGAGGCGAGCCCGACGGTGAACGCGGGCAGCAGGATATGGAACGCGACGACCCAGAAGAACTGCAGGCGCGAGAGGAGGACGGGATCGAGGTCCATCTAGAGGTCGCTCGGCCGGTCGATGTCGCGCAGCACGCCAGGGTCGTCGGTGTCGCGCAGCGACAGCGCGTCGGCGTGCCGCGAAAGGACCTCGCGCGCGCCCTCGTCGCCGGCCAGCGCCGACAGCTCCTCGAGAAAGCCCCGGCCGAAGCCTACCGGGTGCCCGCGCTGCCCGCGGTACGACAGCGCCGCGATCGCCGCGCCCGATTCGAGCGCGCTCACCACCGCGCGGATCGTCTCGGGACGGATGAACGGCATGTCGGCGAGCGCGACCACCCAGCCGCCCGCGTCGTCGGCGGAGCGCACCCCGGCGGCGAGGCTCGTCCCCATGCCCTCGGCCGCGTTCTTGCACACGACCGTGTTGCAGCCGGCATCGCGCAGGAGGGCGGCGAGCTTCTGCGCGCGCGGCCTCACGACGGCGATGGAATCGGGCAGAACCTCGAGCAGGTGCTTGGCCGAAGCGAGCGCGATCGGCATCCCGGCGTCGGGCCCGCCCGCCGGCAGGGCCTGCAGCAGCTTGTTCGATCCGAAGCGCTTGGAATACCCCGCCGCGAGCAGTATGCCGCGTATCTTTGCGGGCACGGCGCCTCCGTGAACCGGCGGCTTACGGTGTTTCCTGCGGGATCGTGCAGCCGGCCGAGATGTTGACCTTCGGCGGCTCGATCGTCTCGGGGATCTGGACGCCGCGGCGCACGGCCGTCATCTCCGCGAGGATCGCCACCGCGATCTCGGGCGGCGTCTTCGAGCCGATCTTGAGGCCGACCGGCCCGCGCAGCCGCTCGATCTCGGAGGCCGCGAGGTCGAACTCGGCGAGGCGCTTGCGGCGCGCGTCGTTGTTCTTCTTCGAGCCGAGCGCGCCGACGTAGAACGCTGGCGACTTGAGCGCCTCGAGCAGCGCAGCGTCGTCGAGCTTGGGATCGTGCGTCACGGCGACGACCGCGCTGTGCGCGTCGAGGTTCAGCGCGAGCACGACGTCGTCGGGATAGCCGCGCTGGATCGGAACGTCCTTCAGGTCCCAGCCTTCCGCGTACTCCTCGCGCGGGTCGCACACGGTGACGTGGTAGTCGAGCGCCTGCCCCATCTGCGCGAGGTAGCGCGTCACCTGCCCGGCGCCGATCACCAGCAGCCGCCAGCTCGGCCCGTGCACCGTCTTCAGCACCTTGCCGTCGAACTCGAGCACGTCGGACCCCTTGCCGGGCTCCATGCGCACCTTGCCGGTGCGCATGTCGAGCGTGCGCGCGGTGAGCTCGTGCCGCTCGATCACGGCGAGCAGCTCCTTCAGCTTCGACTCCGCGCTCACCGGCTCGAGCACGATCTGCAGCGTGCCGCCGCACGGCAGCCCGTAGCGCGTCGCCTGCTCCTGCGTGACGCCGTAGACAGTGACCTCGGGCCTGTCGGCCGCGATCGCGCGGCTCTTCACCTTGTCGATCAGGTCGTCCTCGACGCAGCCGCCCGAGACCGAGCCCATCACCTGGCCGTCGTCGCGGATGACCAGCATCGCGCCCACCGGGCGTGGGGCCGAGCCCCACGTGTGCGTAACGGTGCCGAGCGTCGCCCGGTGGCCCGACTCGGTCCACTTCACCGCGCTGCGGATGACTTCGAGATCGACGCTGTCCACGGGATTCCTCTCGCTGTGCGAACCTGGGCGAAACTACATTACCGAATGCTTACACTCGATTATCGGCGATAGCCTAGACCCCCGATCAGATGGGGTCAAGCCGAGCGGCGTTCAAGCCGCCGAGTTGCCTGCCGTGGCTGCTTTGGTCTAGCATTTTGACGATCCCCATCGCCGCAAAATTCCCGCAAAGGAGCTCCCCCATGACCGTCAAGGTCTCCATGACCGTCAACGGCAAACCCGCCAGCGCAGAAGTCGAGGAGCGCACGCTGCTCGTCAACTTCATCCGCGAGAACCTGCGTTTGACCGGCACCCACGTCGGCTGCGACACCGCGCAGTGCGGCGCCTGCACCATCCACCTGAACGGACGCGCCGTGAAGTCGTGCAACATGCTGGCGATGCAGGCCGAGGGCGCCGACATCCTCACGATCGAGGGCCTCGCCAAGGCCGACGGCACGCTGCACCCGATGCAGGAGGCGTTCCGCGAGCACCACGGCCTGCAGTGCGGCTTCTGCACGCCCGGCATGGTCATGAGCGCCATCGACCTGGTGAAGAACTTCCCGAACCCGACCGAGGAGCAGATCCGCGAGCAGCTCGACGGAAACCTGTGCCGCTGCACGGGTTATCACAACATCGTGAAGGCGATCAAAGCCGCTTCACAGACGATGAGGGCCTAGAACCATGGGCGCGATGAACTACATCGGCGCTTCGGTGAAGCGCAAAGAGGACTACCGTTTTCTGACGGGCGCGGGCAGCTACACCGACGACGTGGCGCTGCCGCACCAGACCTACGCCACGTTCGTGCGCTCCCCGCACGCGCACGCGAAGATCAAGTCGATCAAGAAGGACAAGGCGCTGAAGGCGCCCGGCGTGATCGCGATCTTCACGGGCGACGATCTCGGTGCGGCGAAGGTGAACGGGCTGCCGTGCGGCTGGCTGATCACGGACGTCAACGGCCAGCCGATGAAGGAGCCGCCGCACCCGTGCCTCGCGCAAGGAAAAGTGCGCTACGTCGGCGACCACGTCGCGGTCGTGATCGCCGAGACGCAGCAGCAGGCGCGCGACGCGGCCGAGCTGGTGCAGGTCGACTACGACGTTCTGCCGGCCGTGGTGCGCGCCGACACCGCGCGCAAAAAAGGCGCTCCCGCGATCCACGACATCGCCCCCGACAACACCTGCTACGTCTGGGGCTTGGGCGACAAGGCGGCGGTGGACAAGGCGTTCGCGCAGGCCGCGCACGTCACGACGCTGGAGTTCATCAACAACCGGCTCATCCCGAACGCGATCGAGCCGCGGGCGGCGAACGCATCGTACTCGCGCGCCGACGACAGCTACACGCTCTACGTCGCCAGCCAGAACCCGCACGTCGAGCGGCTGCTGATGACCGCGTTCGTGCTCGGGCTGCCCGAGCACAAGGTGCGCGTGGTCGCGCCCGACGTCGGCGGCGGCTTCGGCTCGAAGATCTATCTCTACGCCGAAGACGTCGTGCTGACATGGGCGTCCAAGCAGATCAACCGCCCGGTGAAGTGGACCGCCGAGCGCAGCGAGTCCTTCGTCTCCGACGCGCACGGCCGCGACCACGTGACGAAGGCCGAGCTCGCGATGGACAAGGACGGCAAGTTCCTCGCCATGCGCGTGACGACGACGGCGAACCTGGGTGCGTACCTGTCGACGTTCGCCTCGTGCATCCCCACCATCCTGTACGCGACGCTGCTCGCCGGGCAGTACACGACGCCCGTGATCTACTGCGAGGTGACCGCGGTGTTCACCAACACCGCGCCGGTCGACGCCTACCGCGGCGCCGGACGCCCGGAGGCGACCTACGTCGTCGAGCGCCTGGTCGAGACCGCGGCGCGCGAGATGAAGCTCGATCCCTCCGAGATCCGCCGGCGCAATTTCATCAAGAGCTTCCCGTACCAGACCCCGGTCGCGCTGCTCTACGACACGGGCGACTACGATGCGACGCTGCGGGCGGCGCTGAAGCTGGCCGACGTCGCCGGCTTCCCGGCGCGGCGTGCGGACGCCGAGAAGCGCGGCAAGCTGCGCGGTCTCGGGTACGCGTGCTACATCGAGGCCTGCGGCATCGCGCCGTCGAACGTGGCGGGCGCGCTCGGC
>DATDMW010000240.1:0-8367 GCA_036518595.1 Burkholderiales bacterium | reverse complement strand
ATCGCTCGGCATCGTTAGCGTATAGAACCGATGATTGCCCTGAGTTACGAGGCTAACGGAGTACCGCAGTAGACCGGCGTTATCGTCAGCCATGGGCTGTATGATCGCTTATCGTTCGATAAGCCTACCGCAACGCCGCGTTAACCTTCTCCAACACCCCACTCCCCGGACAAAGCTCTTTCTCTCCCAGCGTGTTGAACGCTTTCTCCACGGTGTTGAGGTGGGCGTGGAGGTCTTCGGGGTTGGGGTCGACGTAGAGCAGGCCGGTGAGCACTTCGCCTTTGGCGGCGTGCTCGGCGACCTGGTTGGCGGCGCGGATGCGGTCGGTCGGGTCGTACTCGGGGTGGGTCTTGCGCAGGCGGATGACGCTGCCGTCGTGCTGGGGCACGTCGATGACGCCGCCTTCGCTGTAGTCGATATTGATGGCCTCGCGGTTGGGCCAGAAGTCGAGGCGGTTCACCGCCTCGTTGTGCTCGCGCACGTAGTCGTAGCTCTTCGTTGATCCCGCGTGGTTGTTGAACGCGACGCACGGGGAGATCACGTCGATGAACGCGGCGCCCTGGTGCGCGATCGCGGCCTTGACGAGCGGGACGAGCTGCTTCTTGTCGCCGGAGAAGCTCCTCGCGACGAAGGTGGCGCCCATCAGCAGCGCGAGCGAGATGGTGTCGATCGGCGCGTCGGCGTTGACCATGCCCTTCTTCGCCTTCGAGCCCTTGTCGGCGGTCGCGGAGAACTGGCCCTTCGTCAGGCCGTAGACGCCGTTGTTCTCGAGGATGTACGTCATGTTCACGCCGCGGCGCATCACGTGCGCGAACTGCCCCAGGCCGATCGAGGCCGAGTCGCCGTCGCCCGAGACGCCGAGGTAAATCAGGTCGCGGTTCGCGAGGTTCGCGCCCGTGAGCACGGAGGGCATGCGCCCGTGCACCGTGTTGAAGCCGTGCGAGTTGCCGAGGAAGTAGTCCGGCGTTTTGGAGGAGCAGCCGATGCCCGAGAGCTTCGCCACCTTGTGCGGCAGGATGTCGAGCTCGAAGAAGGCCTGGATCAGCGCGGCGGAGATCGAGTCGTGGCCGCAGCCGGCGCAGAGGGTGGAGACCTTGCCTTCGTAGTCCCGACGCGTATACCCGACCTTGTTCTTGGGAAGGGTCGGGTGGTGGAGCTTGGGTTTGGCTAGGTAGGTCATAAAAGCAGGTCCTTCGCTTCGCTCAGGACGACATCACTTGGAGGGTGTCCTCGTCGTCGTCATCTTCGTCTTCGTCTTCGTCGTCCTCGTCCTCGTCCTCTTCGTCCTCGTCCTCGAGGTCGTCCTTGCGGTGCTTGTCGTTCTCGTCCTCGTCGTCGTCGTCATCGTCGCCGCCGAGGCGGAAGCCCTGCCCCATCACGCCGCCTTGTCCTTCTTGATCGGACGCACGTTCAGCGCCGACACGATCTCGGCGATCTCCTTGGTGATGAAGCGCGCGGTGATCGGCGTGCCGTCGTAGTGCAGGATCGAGATCAGGCTCGCGGGGTTGATCCCCGCGTCGTTCACCAGCAGCGTCTTCATCTGCGCGTCGCGGTTCTGCTCGATCACGAACACCTTCGAGTGCGAGGCCACGAAGTCGAAGATCTCGTCCTGGAACGGGAAGGCGCGGATGCGCAGCGCGTTGACGAAGATCCCCTGGCGCGCCAATGCGTCGAGCGCCTCGGCCATCGCCGGGCTCGTCGAGCCGTAGTAGATCGCGCCGAAGCGCGCCGGCTCCTTCGACGCCGTCAGCACCGCCTTCGGCACCAGCGTCTTCGCCGTCTCGAACTTCTTCTGCAGACGCTGCATGTTGTACTTGTAGTCCTCGCCGCGCTCCGAGTAGATCGCGTACGCGTTCTTGCTCGTGCCGCGCGTGAAGTAGCCGCCCTTCGTCGCGTGCGTCCCCGGGTAGGTGCGGAACGGGATGCCGTCGCCGTCGACGTCGAGGTAGCGGCCGAAGTCCTTGCCGCTGTCCAGCATCTCGGCCGTCATCACCTTGCCGCGGTCGTAGACCTTGGAGTCGTCCCAGGCGAACGGCTTGCAAAGGCGCTGGTTCATGCCGATGTCGAGATCGGTCATCAGGAACACCGGCGTCTGCAGCCGGTCGGCGAGGTCCAGGCACTGCGCCGCCATCGTGAAGCACTCGTGCGGGTCCTCGGGGAAGAGCAGCACGTGCTTCGTATCCCCGTGCGACGCGTAGGCGCACTTCAGCACGTCCGACTGCTGCGTGCGCGTCGGCATGCCGGTCGAAGGCCCGCCGCGCTGCACGTCGATGATCGTCGCCGGGATCTCGGCGAAGTACGCGAGCCCGATGAACTCGCTCATGAGCGAGATGCCGGGCCCCGAGGTCGCGGTGAAGGCTCTCGCCCCGTTCCACCCCGCCCCCGTCACGATGCCGATCGAGGCGAGCTCGTCCTCCGCCTGCACGATCGCGAACTTGTTCTTGCCCGTGTCCTTGTCGACGCGCAGCCGCGAGCAGTAGCGCTGGAACGCCTCGGCCAACGACGACGACGGCGTGATCGGGTACCACGCGCACACCGTCGCCCCGCCGTAGACGCAGCCGAGCGCCGCGGCCGAGTTGCCGTCGACGAAGATCTTGTCGCCGACGTTGTCGGCCTTCTTCACCCGGATCCCGAGCGGGCACGGCAGGTGCGCGAGCGCGTAGTCGCGCCCCATCTTCAGCGCCGTGACGTTCGGCTTCAGCAGCGCTTCCTTGCCCTTGTACTGCTCCCCGATCAGCTCGGCGATCACGCCCGGGTCGACGTCGAGCAGCGCCGAGAGCGCGCCGACGTAGATGATGTTCTTGAAGAGTTGTCTCTGGCGCGGATCCGAGTACGCCTGGTTCGTGATCTCCGTGAGCGGCATCCCGATCACGTTGATGTCGTCGCGGAACTTCGACTTCGGCAGCGGCTTGGTGTTGTCGTAGAAGAGGTAGCCGCCGGCGTCGATCTCCTTCACGTCGGCGTCCCAGGTCTGCGGGTTCATCGCCACCATCATGTCGACGCCGCCGCGGCGCCCGAGCCACCCCGACTCCGACACCCTCACCTCGTACCAGGTCGGCAGCCCCTGGATGTTCGACGGGAAGATGTTGCGCGGGCTGACCGGCACGCCCATGCGCAGGATGGACTTGGCGAAGAGCTCGTTCGCGGAGGCCGACCCCGAGCCGTTGACGTTCGCGAACTTGACCACGAACGCGTTGACCGACTCGATCCGCTTGGCCATGTCAGGCGGCCTTCTTGTGGTAGGGGCGGCAGGAGGGGCCGGCATGGGTCAGGTCGAGGAGGAACTTCTGCATGTCCCAGGCGCCCGTCGGGCAGCGCTCGGCGCACAGGCCGCAGTGCAGGCAGACGTCCTCGTCCTTCACCATGACCCGCCCGGTCTTGAGAGCCCCGGACACGTACAAGTCCTGGGACAGGTTTGGCGCCGGGGCGTTCAGCCGCGCGCGCAGTTCCGGTTCCTCGCCGTTCGCCGTGAACGTGATGCAGTCCATCGGGCAGATGTCGACGCAGGCGTCGCACTCGATGCACAGGCGGTCGCTGAACACCGTCTGCACGTCGCAGTTGAGGCACCTCTGCGCTTCCTTGAACCCGGTCGCGGGGTCGAAGCCGAGCTCGACCTCGACCTTGATGTTCTTCAGCGTCACCTTCTTGTCCGCCCACGGCACCGCGTAGCGCTCGTCGGGCGAGATCGCGTTGTCGTAGCTCCACTCGTGGATGCCCATCTTCTGCGACACGAGGTTCACCATCGGCGAGGGGCGCTCCTTCAGGCTCTCCCCGTGGCAATGCTTGTCGATCGAGATCGCGGCGTCGTGGCCGTGCGCCACCGCCCAGATGATGTTCTTCGGCCCGAACGCCGAGTCGCCGCCGAAGAACACGTTCGGCAGCGTCGACTGCATCGTCTGCTTGTCGAGGACCGGCAGCCCCCACTTATCGAACTCGATGCCCGAGTCGCGCTCGATCCAGGGGAAGGCGTTCTCCTGCCCCACCGCGACGAGCACGTCGTCGCACTCGAAGCGCTGATCGGGCTCGCCGGTCGGGACCAGGCTGCGCTTGCCCTTGTCGTCGTAGACCGCCTTCACCTTCTCGAAGGTCATCCCGACGAGCTTGCCGTTCCTGTGCTCGAAGGTCTTCGGCACGAGATAGTTGAGGATCGGGATGCCCTCGTGCTGCGCGTCCTCCTTTTCCCAGGGCGAGGCCTTCATCTCCTCGAAGCCCGAGCGCACGATCACCTTCACGTCCTCGCCGCCGAGGCGCTTGGACGACCGGCAGCAGTCCATCGCCGTGTTGCCGCCGCCCAGCACGATGACGCGCTTGCCGATCTTCGTCGTGTGGCCGAACGACACCGACGACAGCCAGTCGATGCCGATGTGGATGTTCTTCGCGGCTTCCTTGCGCCCGGGGATGTCGAGGTCGCGCCCGCGCGGCGCGCCCGAGCCGACGAAGATCGCGTCGTAGCCTTGGCCCAGCAGCTTCTTCATCGACTCGATCTTCACGCCGCCCTTGAACTCGACGCCCAGGTCGAGGACATACGCGACCTCCTCGTCGATCACCTCCATCGGCAGGCGGAAGCGCGGGATCTGCGACCAGATCATCCCGCCCGCGCGCGGGTCCTGGTCGAACACGGTGACGTGGTAGCCGAGCGGCGCGAGGTCGCGCGCGACCGTGAGCGAAGCCGGCCCCGCGCCGATGCACGCGACGCGCTTGCCGTTCTTCTTCGGCGCCGCCTTCGGCATCTTCGCCTTGACGCCCGCCTTGTCCTTGTTGTCCGCGGCGACGCGCTTGAGACGGCAGATCGCGACGGGCTCGGCCTTCTCCTGGTTGTCCTCCTCCACCCGCCCGCGCCGGCACGCCGGCTCGCACGGGCGATCGCAGGTGCGGCCGAGAATCCCGGGGAAGACGTTCGAGCGCCAGTTGACCATGTACGCGTCGTCGTACCGGCCTGCTGCGATCAATCGGATGTATTCGGGAACGGGGGTGTGGGCCGGGCAAGCCCACTGGCAATCGACCACTTTGTGGAAGTAGTCGGGCCCAGCAATATCAGTCGGCTTCAACGCAACTTTCTCCAGAGGGACGCCTTTGTGAGTCTTGTTGGCGCGTCCGCGTGGGGCGAATGATACGCCCGCGGATTGGTGATGAATAGCTTGATTATCAAAATCGTAGGCGCGGTTTGGATGGCGGCGGCCGCGGCGCGGACGCCGGAGATCGCACCTGGATCAACGCACCGGCGGCCTCTCCGGAGGACCGCCGATTGAATTGATGTACTTCCTGAGAATAATGCTACAGAAATCTGTATTTATTGTTTATTCTTTGACGAATGCCGCCGCCCAGGGCGGCACGGTCCGGCAATAGACGTGCAGCACCTCGGACAGGGCGGCGTAGCGGAAGCCCCGCTTGGCGCCCATCATGGTGAGGCTCAGGCGCGAGTGCAGGCTGATGTGCCCGTTTCGCGGCGCGGCGTACCACCAGTCGAGCGGCATTCCGCGCGCGATGTGCCCGTCGGAGACGACGGTGCTGAACAGCACCAGCCCGTCCGGCGCGAGCACGCCGTAGATCTCCTCCATCAGCCGATTGACGTTGGGCAGGTGCGCGACCACCTCGAACGCGGTCACCAGGCTGAACTTGCCGAGCTCGCGCAGCTCCCGGCCGGCGTCGAAGAACGGATCGTAGGAAGTCGAATCCCAGCCGGCCTCGCGCAGGCGCCGCGAGAGCTCCCCGGCGCCGCCGCCGTAGTCCAGGTGACGGATCGCCCCCTTGTGGCGCCCGAAGAGCCGCTCGAGCAGCTTGGCGTTCTCGCCCGGGCGCAGCTCTACCGAGTCCGGGTCGTGGCGCGCGTAGCTCTCGTTGTAGACGCGCGCGAGCATCTGATCGCGGCTCCAGCGCGCCATCTCGGGCGCGAAGCAGAAGCCGCAGTCCCCGCACAGCCAGTACGCGACCGACACGTCGCCGGCGGCGTCGTCGCGCCCGGTCATCGAGCGCCCGATGTCGACCTCGGCGTGCAGCGCGCAGGCGCCCCCGCACACCGGGCAGTTGAGGGTTTGGGCCGAGGACAAGGTTTGTGGTGGGCCGTGAAGGGATCGAACCTTCGACCAACGGATTAAGAGTCCGCTGCTCTACCAGCTGAGCTAACGACCCGGGAGGCCGATTTTAGCAGTGTCCCGTCATCCTGAGCGCAGCGAAGGATTCGCTACTGCGGCTTGACGCCCGCCTTCCGCAGGATGTCGCCGAAGAGCTGCTGGTCGCGCGCGAGGCGCTCGGCGAAGACCTCCGGCCCTCCCCCGACGATCTCGAAGCCGGTGTCGGTCAGGCGCGCGCGCACGTCGGGCAGCTCGAGCGCGGCGCCGATCTCGCGATTCCAGCGCTCGATGATCTCGCGCGGCGTCCCGGCCGGCGCCATCACGCCGTGCCAGGTGACGAACTCGAACCCGGGCAGCGTCTCGGACAGGGTCGGCAAATCGGGAAACGCCGCGATGCCGCGCTTCGGCGAGAGCGTCGCGACCGCGCGCACGCGGCCGGTGCGCACCTGCGGCCCCGCGGTGTTCACGACGTCGAAGAGCAGGTTGATCTCGCCGCCCATGAGCGCGTTCAGCGCCGGGCCGTTGCCCTTGTAGAGCACCATGATCATGTCGGCGCTCCTCGAGCGCAGCAGCTCGCAGCCCACCGTCGGCAGCGCGCCCGAGGAGCCGCAGCTCACCGTGCCCGGCTTCGCCTTGATCGCGGCGACGATGTCGGCGGCCGACTTCGGCTCGAACTGGGTGCTCGCGAGCAGCACCATCGGCACGTTCGCCACCTGGATGACGGGCGCGAGCTCCTTCGGATCCGGGCTGCCCTGGAAGAAGAACGGGTTCGTGATCACCGACGGCACCGCGTAGAGCACCGTGTAGCCGTCGGGCGCCGCCTTCGCCACCGCCTCGGTGCCGATGTTGCCCGCGGCGCCGACGCGGTTCTCGACCAGCACCGGCTGGCCGAGCCGCTCGGCGAGCTTCGGCGCGAGGATGCGCGAGTTGATGTCGGTCGGCCCGCCGGGCGCGAACGGCACCACCCAGCGGATCGGGTGCGACGGAAATTGTTGTGCGCTCGCGGCGCACGCGAAACCCGCCGCCGCGGCGGCCAGCGTCCAGCGCTTCTTCACCGGTGTCCCTCCTCTCGGCTTTGCGCGACTTTAGCGCAGGTCGGCGTGAAGCGCCTTGTCCGCACGCCGCAGCGGGACCACCTTGCTCGCCTCGAAGTGCAGCCGCGACAGCGCCAGGGGGTCGTTCAGCAGCATCAGCTTCTGCCGCGGGAGCAGCGCCTCGGGCCCGTCGCGGCGCGCGCGCTCGACCAGCCGGTCGCGCTCGCGCCGCGCCGCCACGGGCTGCCTGAGCCGCGCGATGCCCGAGGCGCAGACGAGCGCGTTCACGACCGGATCGGCGACCGCCTCGGCGAAACCCGGCAGCGCCGGGCCCGCCTCCGCCGCGTGGGCCTCGCGCAGCGCCTCGGGCGGATCGAGCTCCTCCGGGATCACGAACAAGCCGGCGCGGCGCGCGGCCTTCCCGAGCGAGACGCGGCTGGTGTACACCGACACCGGGATCGAGAGCAGCAGCGCGCCGACCACGGGCAGCAGCCACCACAGGAAGCTCGGATCGAGGCGGTAGACCAGCGCCGCCCACGCGAGCCCGAGCAGCGTGTGGGCGCCGTGCCGGCGCAGCGCCTCGCTCCAGGTGGTCTCGGCGTCCTCGCGCGACGGCGATTTCCACTGCACCGACCAGCCGGTGAGCGCGCCGACGACGAAGCGCGTATGGAACAGCATCCGCACCGGCGCGAGCAGCGCCGAGAATACGAACTCGGCCGCCACCCCGGCGACGAGGCGCGCCGCGCCGCCGAAGCCGCGACGCCCGACGAGGAGCAGCACGCTCAGCACCTTCGGCAGGAACAGCAGCAGCGCGGTCGCGCTGCACAGCGCGATCGCCCAGCCGACGTGCCACTCGGGCCACAGCGGGAAGAGCTGCCCCGGCTGCGTGAAGTACGTCGGCGGCACGAGCACGTGCACCGCGAGCAGCACCGTCGAGAGCACGAGGAACAGGAACCAAAGCGGCGCCGACAGGTACGCCATCACGCCGGTCATGAACACGGCGCGGTGCGCCGGGTGCAGTCCGCTCGCGAGAAACAGCCGCGAGTTGATCAGGTTGCCCTGGCACCAGCGCCGGTCGCGCTTCAGCTCGTCGATCAGGTTGGGCGGCATCTCCTCGTAGCTGCCGGGGAGGTCGTAGACGATCCACACCGCCCAGCCGGCGCGGCGCATGAGCGCCGCCTCGACGAAGTCGTGCGACAGGATCTCCCCCGAGAGCGAGCCGCTGCCCGGCAGCCGCCCGAGCGCGCAGTGCCGGATGAAAG
>DATDMW010000239.1:0-19407 GCA_036518595.1 Burkholderiales bacterium | reverse complement strand
CGTCCGGGCGGGCGGGGCCGACGCGCGCGCCCGACTGAACGACATCGACCAGTCGCTGCGCGAGTCGCTGCGCCACATCGACGCGGACCGCGACTTCCTGAGGCATTGCAACATCGGCGGCGAGCAGATGTCGCCGGCGGCGCAGGACCGCGTGCGCCGCATCGCCACGGGATACAAGTGGACCGACGTCTCGGGTCACACCGCCGATTTCCTGACCGAGGACGAGACGACCAACCTCACCATCGCGCGCGGAACGCTCACCGGCGCCGAGCGCGAGATCATCAATCACCACATCGTCGCGACGATCAAGATGCTCGAGGCGCTTCCATGGCCGAAGCACTTGAGGAACGTGCCGGAGTACGCGGGCGGGCATCACGAGCGCATGGACGGCAAGGGCTACCCGCGCGGGCTCACCCGCGAGCAGATGTCGGTGCAGGCCCGCGTGATGGGTATCGCGGATATCTTCGAGGCGCTCACCGCGAAGGACCGTCCGTACAAGCGCGGCAAGACGCTGTCGGAGTCGCTGAAGATCCTCGGCACGTTCGCGCTCGGCGGGCACATCGATCCCGATCTATTCGACGTGTTCATTCGCAGGAAGGTCTATTTGCGTTACGCCGAGGCCTTCCTCGACAAGGAGCAGATCGACGCGGTGGACGAGCTGCAGATTCCGGGGTACGCGCCCTGATCTGGACTCGGCTCGACTTCGGGTTTACCCGTGGTGACGCACAGCGTCAATCCCCGCCCTAGCACGGCCGACCCTGGTCGCACTACAGAATCCGTGTCTAATAAAATATGAATACAATCAATATGTTGAAGCGAAATGCGGCACGGGCATGGCGCTTGCTGCTCCGATCCCGGCGCCTTTTTTCAGGGCGTGACAAGAACCAGGAGGTCTCATGAAGAAGATGCAAAAGGGCTTTACGCTGATCGAGCTGATGATCGTCGTCGCGATCATCGGCATTCTGGCGGCCGTCGCGCTGCCCGCGTATCAGGACTACACCGTCCGGGCGAAGATGTCCGAGGTGATCCTGGCCGCGAGCGCGTGCCGTACGTCGATCACGGAGGTGTTCCAGAGCGGCAACAGCGCTTCGATCCAGGCCGGCAACTGGGGCTGCGAAGTGACGAGCGCCAACAACCCGAACGGTGCCTCGAAGTACGTGAAGACCATCGACACGACGATCAACGGTCTCGTGCAGGTCACCACGCAGGGGATCGGCAACACCGCGGTGGACAACAAGGTCGTCACCCTGCTGCCGCTGCGCACCCCGACCGTCCCGGCCGCACAGTCGGACGTCGGTGCGACCTCGCTGTTCGGGTGGCGCTGCGGGGCGAGCGCGGACGGCACGACCGTCATTGGCAAGTATCTGCCCGGCTCCTGCCGCGGCTGATCACCAGCCCTCGCTGCAAAAAAGGTACCCTTCGGGGTACCTTTTTTTTCGACCACGAACGGCCATCTTGAACCGCGCGGACATCGGACGGCTCCCCGTGTGGGCGTGCGCCTCGGTGGTCGCGGCGCTCGCCTGTGCGCTGTACCTGCCCTTCCTCAACAATCCGCGCGTCTTCGACGACTGGGTGTTCTTCTCGGGTGAGCACTTTTTCTACTACGCCACCCATCCGCTGGGCCTCGGTCTTCGGCTCCTCCCTTATTTCACGCTTGCGCTGACCGAGGTCACCATCGGCGGAATGCCGGCTCATCGCCTCGTGAGCCTCGCCTTCCACCTCGCGTGCAGCTTGATGGTCTTCAAGCTGAGCTGCAACTTGCTGCGCACCGTGTCCGCGGGCGATGCAGACGACGAAAGCAGGGCTCGGACGTGGTCGATGGTGGGCGCCTCGCTGTTTGCGCTGCATCCGGTCGGCGTGTATGCCGCGGGCTATCTGGTCGAGCGGACGATCGTGATCGCGACGCTGTTCTCGCTCGCCTCCCTCGTGCTGTTCGTCCGCGGTCTGCGCCGTCGCAGCCATGCCGACGCGGTCTCGGCGGCGCTCCTGTACTCCCTCGCTGTCCTGTCGAAGGAGCACAGCCTCCTGTTGCCTGCCGCCGCGCTGCTCACGGTGCCGCTCACAGGCGCGGTCCGCGGCTTCGGAATCCGCTATGCCTGGGTCTACCTGGCGGCGTGCGCGCCTGCCGCCCTCTTCGCAGTGCTCGTGCGCAAAGGCGTGATCGGTACGGCGTACGAGCCGTACTTCGGCCTCCTAGCGTCGCAGATGGAGGACATCTTCGGCATCAAGGACCTCTCGCTCTGGATGAGCATCGTCACGCAGGCGGCGCTGTTTTTCAGGTACCTCGCCGCCTGGCTCCTACCCGATACGGAGGCGATGTCCATCGACGTTCGTGTCGATTTTCTGCGCACCTGGTCGCCCGTTGCCATCGTCCTCGAATCGGCGGCGTTCCTCGCGTACGGCGCGCTCGGGTTCGCGCTGTGGAGGCGCGGCGGCAGGACCGGGCTCGTGGGATTCGGCCTGCTGTATCCATGGGTGATGTACATCGTGGAGTTCAGCGCGGCACGGTTCCAGGAGCCGTTCGTGCTCTATCGCAGCTATCTCTGGGCGCCCGGATGGGCGCTGGCGTTCGCGGCCGCGTCGAGCAAGGCGCCCCCTCGCGCGGCGCTCGCGGCCGTAACGCTGGCGGGCGCGCTGCTGTTCTATCAGGCGCGCGACCGCCTAGCGACTTTTTCGGACTCGCTCGCGCTATGGAAGGACGCCGTGGCGAAGCTTCCCGATAAGCCCGTGCCGTGGGGCTCGCGCACGCTGTACATGGCGGCCCGGGAATACGTCTACAGCGCGCAACCGGGCAAGGCGATGGAGCTCGCCGAACGCTGCCTGGGCCAGTACCGGCGCTCCTTGCATTGTCACTACGCGCGCGGAGTGATCTACCTGCTCACCGACCAGCCGGCCAAGGCGCTGCCCGACCTGATCCGCGCCGTCGAGCTCGATCCCCAGGGCGGCATCACCCACCACCGACTCGGGCTCGTCCTCGAGCGTCTCGGCCGCTTCGACGATGCCAAGGCCGAGTACCGTACCGCGGTCAGCCTCGGCTTCGCGGCCGCGGACTTCGAGTTGAAGCGGCTGGAATCCGCGCGATTGCCGAATCGTTATCGCTGACAGGCGGCGCGGTCAGGGTCTCCGGAAATGACCCGATTGTCCGCCGCTTTTCTCCAGCAGCCTCACGTTCTCGATCGTCATGGCGCGGTCGACCGCCTTGCACATGTCGTAGATGGTGAGCAGCCCGACGCTGACGCCGGTGAGGGCTTCCATTTCGACGCCGGTTCGCCCGACGGTCTCCACGGTGACGGTGAGCGTGATCACGGATCTGGCGGTGTCGGTTTCGAAGTCCGCGGCGACCCGCGTCAGGGCGAGCGGATGGCACAAAGGGATGAGATCTCCGGTGCGCTTGGTGGCCTGAATCGCCGCGACGCGCGCCACGCCGAGCACGTCGCCTTTTCCCGCGCGGCCTTCGAGCACGAGCGCGAGCGTGGCGGGGAGCATGCGGATCCGGCCTTCCGCGCGGGCCACGCGAAGCGATTCGGACTTGTCGCCCACGCCCACCATGTGGGCCTGGCCACTTGTATCGAAATGTGACATTCGCGCTGCGGTTTTCTTCTTGCGCATGAGCATCCGACGTGGTGGTCGCAGAGGCGCCATTGTGCCAACGGCGCGGCCGATGCGCCACTTCGTCGGCTGCGCGTCGTCCCGGCCGTCGCCCGGGGTATCATTACGGGCATGAGGAAATTGCTGGCCTCGCTCGCCTTCGCCGTGGCGGCGCCGGTCCTGGCGCAGTCGCTGCCCGAGCTCGGCGATCGCCTGTCGAGCGCGCTGTCCCCGGCGCTCGAGCGCAAGATCGGCGAGCAGGCCATGCAGGACATACGCCTGCACGATCCGCATTACCTGGACGACCCCGAGCTGACCGAATACATCAACGCCCTGGGCCAGCGGCTCGTCGCCGCGGCGCCGGATGCGCGCCTCGATTTCCAGTTCTTCATCATGCAGGACAGCACGATCAACGCGTTCGCGATGCCTGGCGGGTTCGTGGGCGTGCATACCGGTCTCCTGCTCGCCGCGCAGACGGAATCGGAGCTCGCCGGCGTGCTCGCGCACGAGGTCGCGCACGTGACGCAGCGCCACCTCGCGCGCATGCTGGGACAGCAGCAGCAGATGTCCATTCCGACCATCGCGGCGCTGGTGGTCGCGGTGCTCGCATCGCGCTCCGGCGGAGACATCAGCCAGGGCATCATCGCGGCCGCCGGCGCGGGAAGCATCCAGGCCCAGCTGAACTACACCCGCGACTACGAGCGCGAGGCCGACCGGGTGGGATTCCAGATCCTGCAGGGGGCCAATTTCGACGTGAACGGCATGGCGGCGTTCTTCGAGCGGCTGCAGAAAGCGACGCGGATCTACGAAAACAACGCCCCCGCGTACATGCGCACCCACCCGTTGACGACCGAGCGCATCGCGGACATGCAGAACCGCGCCTACCACGCCGTCTACCGGCAGAGCCCGGACAGCCTCGAATTTCACCTCGTGCGCGCGAAGCTGCGAGCCGAGCAGGGATCACCGCGCGACGCGAAAGCGGACTTCGCCGACCAGGTGCGCCAGCGGCGCTACGCCAACGAGGCGGCTGCGCGCTACGGGCTGGCGCTCGCGCTCAGCCGCGCGCGCGACTACGCGGGCGCCGAAGCGGAGATCGCGCGCCTGCGCACGCTCGCGGGCACGCAGCCCATGGTCGAGCTGCTCGCCGCGCGCATCAAGGCCGCCAACGGCGACCAGGCCGGCGCGCGCGACGTGCTGCAGGCCGCGCTTGCCCACGACCCGAACTACCGGCCGCTGAGTTACGCGCTCGTGCAGTCGCTCCAGGCCCTCGGCCAGCACGAGCGCGCGCTGCAGCTGCTCGAGGAGATGGTCCGCAATACGCCGCGCGATCCGCGGCTCTATACGCTGAAGGCGCAGTCCCACGCGGCGCTCGGGCAGCGGCTGCTGCAGCACCAGGCGCAGGCCGAAGCGTATTATCTGGACGGCACGCTGTCGGCGGCGATCGAGCAGCTGCAACTCGCGCAGAAGAGCGGCGACGCGGACTTCTATCAGCTCTCGAGTGTGGACGCGCGGCTGAGGGAGCTGCGCAGGCTGCAGGCGGACGAGGCGAGAAAGCGCTAGCGCGCGCGCCGGGACGCTACGCTTTGGGCGTCTCGACGTAGGCCTCGTAGAGCAGGTCGAAGGTCTTCTCGCTTTCGCGGAACAGCTCGTCCTCGTTGCTGCTGCGTCGGCGCGCGCCCTGCAGCAGTGTCTCGACCCCCGCGGCTTCGGCGACCGGAGTCCCGCCCGCGTCGAGATAGTGGACCAGCGTGCCGATCTTCGCGAGCGTCGAATTGCGCTCCAGTCCGAAGCCGGCGAGGAGCTCTTCGAACGTTACCTTGTTCTTGCTGTTGCAGAAGGCGGCGCCCTCGTACGCGAAGCCGACGGCGTTCGACGGGGCGTCCTGGTTCTTGTCCAGCCACACGATCTTGGCTTCCGGGTCGATGAAGCGCCGGATGAGCCAGGCGGAGCCGAGGCGATCGGCCCACAAGGGACGGCGCGTGGCCCAGACGCGCTTGAAGTAGCTGGCTGCGGGATCGGCGGCGCGACCGGTGCGCGGAGCGTCGGGAAACATGAGCTTGCGCACCTCGGCTTCGGTCTCGACCAGCGCGCGCGCGGCGCGCTCGCGCGCCTCGGACGGAAAGAAGTCGAGGGCGCTGATCGCATCGAACTCTCGGCGCTGCTTGTTCAGCACGCGCGCGATGGCGCCCGGATCGGAGATGCCGAAGCCCGAGCGCAGGCCCTCGACGGTCTTGACCAGCTGCTCGTACTTGCCGCTGCGGTCGAAGAGGGCGCGAAAGCCTTGCGCCTGGGACGGGTCGGCGGCCGTCACGCACAGCACGTGCGAAGATCCGCTGATGCGCCCGACGTACTCGGACAGACGAGTCAAGCCCTGGCGCGTGGCGGGATTGTCCGGCAGGACATAGACGCCTTCGCGCAGCATCGCGCAACCGAGCGATTCGAGGGTGCGGAGCACCCGCATCCTCACCGCCGGATCGTCGGTCGGCAGGCCCGCCACGAACACCAGCCACTGCGAGACCGAAGCCGGGGCTTCCTTTTCCCTCGCCACCTTTGTCCGTCTCCCTTGTTGCGCTTCAAGTTTGGCACATCGCGGACGAGTTGTCCGCATTGCCGGCCCGTTACGGGGCGTCCCGATTATTGATATATTCGGCCACGATGAATTACGACAAGGAACTGGATGCGCGGGGGCTGAATTGCCCGCTGCCGATCCTGCGCACCAAGAAGGCGCTGACCGGCATGGCCAGCGGCCAGGTGCTGCGCGTGCTCGCCACGGATCCGGGCGCGGTGAAGGATTTCCAGGCTTTCGCCAGGCAGACCGGGAACGAGCTGCTCTCGCATGCCGAGCAGGACAAGGTCTATACCTTCTTCATGAAGAAGCGTTAGGCCGGCGCCGCGCTAGCGTTCCGGTATGCCGCGCTCGGAATAGACCGGGCGCACCGCGCGAGCCCAGCTCCGCAGGCCGAGCGCGAAGCATCCTCCGGCGCACGCGACGAGCAGCCCGCAGACCATCAGCGTCGGCGGGGCCCCGAAGCGCTCGGCCGCCGCGCCGGCAATGAAATTGCCGATCGGCGCGATGCCGAGGAAGGTCATCACGTACATCCCGATGATGCGCCCGCGCTTGTCCTCGTCGGCGACGGTCTGCAGGATGGTGTTCGACGCGGCCGCCGTCGCGACCAGCCCGAAGCCGAAGAACGGGAGCAGCGCGAGCGAGACCCACAGCGTCTGCGAGAGCGAGAAGCTCGCGAGCGCGATTCCGGCCGTGATCGACGTGACGCACACCACGCGCCCCAGCCCGCGCACGGTCGTGCGCATCGCGAGGAACGCCGTGCCGGCGAGCGCGCCCAGGCCCACTGCGCCGATCAGGAAGCCGAGCGTCCTCGAGTCCCCGCGCAGGATCTCGGCCGCGAAGATGGGCATCAGCGGAGACCACGGCGCCGTCAGGGCGCCGACCGCCGCGAGCAGCAGCAGCAGCCGCCGTGTCCCGAGGAAGCCGAACGCATAGCGAAAGCCCGAGGCGAGGTCGCGCCACCACTCGGAGCGTCCCGAGGGCAGGCTCCGCGACTTGGTCGGGATGATCACATAGGTCAGCACGATGATCAGGTAAGACACCGCGTTCACGAGGAAGCACCACGCCTCGCCGACGGCCGCGAGCATCAACCCGGCGATCGAGGGACCGATGAACCGTGCCGACTGGAACAGCATCGACTGCAGCGCGATGGCGTTCGGCAGGTCCTCGCGCTCCACCATCTCGAGCAGGAAGGCCTGCCGCGTCGGGGTCTCGAGCGCGACCAAAACGCCGAGCACGACCGCGAGCGCGATCACGTGGGCCACCTGGATCGCGCCGGTGAACGTGAGCACGGTGAGCGCGGTCGCCTGCGCGGCCGCGAGCGACTGCGTCGCGATCAGGAGCCGGCGCCGGTTCACGCGGTCGGCCCACACCCCCGCCACGGGCGCGACGAACAGCATCGGAAACTGCTGCGCGGCGGTCGTCAGGCCCAGCAGCAGCGCCGACCCTGTGAGCCGGTACACGAGCCAGCTCGTCGCCACCGTCTGCATCCAGGCGCCGATCAGAGACAGGAACTGCCCGGCGTAGAAGATGCGGAAGCTGCGGTGGCGCAGCGCGCGCAGGGGGGACGCCGTGGCGATCGGCACGGCGGCTCAGGGACGGCTCTGCAGCTTGGCGAGCTGTTGCTTCAGCTTATCGAGCGTGGCTTCGAAGCCAGTCAGGCGCTCGCGCTCCTGCTGAACGACTTGCGCCGGGGCTCGCTCGACGAAGGAAGGATTGCCGAGTTTTCCGCGGCACTTCGTGATGTCCTGCTCGATGCGCGCGATCTCCTTGGCGATCCTCGCGCGCTCGGCAACAGGGTCGATCTGCACTTCCAGAAGCAGCCGGTGCGGCCCTACCACGGCCACCGGCGAGTCGGACTCCGGTAGCTCCCGGACGAGATTCAGCTTCGACTGCCGCACCAGGGCGGCAAACGCCGTGACGGCAGTGCTCGAAGGATCCCCGGTGACGTAGAACGATGCCTGGTCCTGCGGCTGCAGCTTCATCTCGGCGCGCAGATTCCTCGCCGCGTTCACGAGGTCCTTTGCCGTCGCTACGTCCTCGTCCGCTGTCTTGTCGATCTTCTCGGGTTGGCTCACCGGGTAGGGCGCCAGCATGATGCTGTCGCCGGTCTTCCCCGCGAGCGGCGCGACCGTCTGCCAGAGCTCCTCGGTGATGAACGGGATGATCGGGTGCGCGAGGCGCAGCGCCGCTTCGAGCACGCGCACGAGGGTGCGGCGCGTGCCGCGCTGCTCGGCCTCGGAGCCGGCCGCGAGCTGCGTCTTCGCGATCTCGACGTACCAGTCGCAGTACTCGTCCCAGACGAACCGGTAGATGGCCCCCGCGACGTTGTCGAAGCGGTATTCGGCGAAGCCGCGCTCGACGTCGGCCTCGGTGCGCTGCAGGGTGCTGACGATCCAGCGGTCCCAGGTCGAGAGCGTCACCGGCGCGCGCTCGTCCTGGCCGCAGTCCTTGCCCTCGGCGTTCATGAGCACGAACCGGGTCGCGTTCCAGAGCTTGTTGCAGAAGTTGCGGTAACCCTCGCAGCGGTCGAGGTCGAAGTTGAGCGTGCGCGCGAAGGTCGCGAGCGACGCGAAGGTGAAGCGCAGGGCGTCGGCGCCGAAGGCTGGAATCCCATTCGGGAAGTGACGGCGGACGTACTTCTCGGCCTTTTCCTTGTGATCGGCGCGCAGCAGCCCGGTGGTCGATTTCTTCAGCAGGTTCTCGAGGTCGATGCCGTCGATGAGATCCAGCGGGTCAAGCGTGTTGCCCTTGGACTTCGACATCTTCTCGCCCTCGGCGTCGCGCACCAGGGCGTTGATGTACACGTGCCGGAACGGGACCTGTCCCGTGAAGTGCAGCGTCATCATGATCATCCGGGCGACCCAGAAGAAGATGATGTCGAAGCCGGTGACGAGCACCGACGAGGGCAGGAAGACCTCGAGATCGCGGGTCTTCTCCGGCCAGCCGAGCGAGGTGAACGGCACCAGCGCCGAGGAGAACCAGGTGTCGAGCACGTCCGGGTCGCGCGTGAGCTTGCGGCCGCGTGCCTTCTCCTGGGCCTCGGCCTCCGTGCGCGCAACGTAGACGTTCCCCTGCTCGTCGTACCAGGCCGGGATCTGGTGACCCCACCACAGCTGGCGCGAGATGCACCAGTCCTGGATGTTCTCGAGCCAGTTGTCGTACCAGCTCTTCCAGTGCTCGGGGAAGAAGCGAACGTCGCCGCGCGCCACGGCGTCGAGCCCGCGCTTCGCGAGCCCGTCCATCTTCACGAACCACTGGTCCGTGAGCATGGGCTCGACGATCTCCTCGGTGCGTCCCGATCGCGGAACGCGCAGCTTGTACGGCTTCTCCGAGACGAGCAGCCCCTGCGCGCGCAGGTCGGCGAGGATGCGCTTGCGTGCCTCGAAGCGGTCGAGACCGCGGTACGCCGCGGGCCCGTTGTCGTTGATGCGCGCCTCGAGCGTCATGACGCTGATGAGCGGCAGCTTGTGCCGCTGGCCGACGGCGTAGTCGTTGAAGTCGTGCGCGGGCGTGATCTTCACGCACCCCGTGCCGAACTCGGGGTCGACGTAATCGTCGGCGATGACCGGGATGGTGCGCCCCGTGAGCGGCAGCCGTACGCTCCTGCCGACGAGCGCCGCGTAGCGCGCGTCCTTGGGGTTCACGGCGACGGCGACGTCGCCGAGCATGGTCTCGGGACGCGTGGTCGCGACGACGACGCCTTCCGCGCCGTCCCCGAACGGATAGCGGATCTCCCAGAGCCTGCCGTTCTCTTCCTCGCTGTCGACCTCCAGATCCGAAACCGCGGTGCCGAGTTTCGGATCCCAGTTCACGAGCCGCTTGCCGCGGTAGACGAGCCCCTGCTCGTGCAGCCGGACGAATACCTCGGCGACCGCGCGCGACATGCGCGCATCCATCGTGAAGTAGCCGCCGCGCTGCCCCTCGGTGTCGGCGTAGCCCCAGTTCGCCGAGGCGCCGAGGCGCCGCATCTGGCGCGTGATGGTCGAGCCCGATTGCTGCTTCCATTCCCAGACGCGTCGCACGAAGGCCTCCCGGCCAAGGTCGTGCCGCGTCTTCCCTTCGGCCTGGAGCTGGCGCTCCACGACGATCTGAGTCGCGATGCCCGCATGGTCCGTGCCGACGATCCAGTTGGTGTCGAAGCCGCGCATCCGGTGATAGCGGATGAGGGCGTCCATCAGCGTCTGCTGGAACGCGTGCCCCATGTGCAGCGTGCCGGTGACGTTCGGCGGCGGCAGCTGGATGGCGTACGGCGGCTTGGATGCGTCCCGCGAGCGCTCGAAGTAGCCGCGCGTTTCCCAGAGCGGATACCAGCGCCGCTCGATTTCGTGCGGATCGAAGGCCTTGGCGAGTTCCATGGAGCCCGGAAGGAAACCGACTAGCCGCCCGGCGGACGCAGCAGCCTGATCTCGCGCTCGAGAGCGTTGGTGACCGCAGCGCGCACGAAGGCCTCGGCCTGGGCCTTGACCTGATCGCTCAGTGTCGCGAGCGCCGGCTCGAGCAACTGCGCGAGTGCCGGCTGAATCGCCTCGAGGACGCGCCGCGTGATCTCGCGCTCGAGCTCGCGCAACTGCCCTTCGGTGAGCGCGGCCGCCGGCCCCGGCTTCGAGGACGCGCCCGCCGCACGCGCCGACTCGGCGACCTCGACGATGTCGGTGAGGACGGGGACCTCCGCGGCCGCACCGGGCCGGTAGCGGCCGAGGAAGGAATCGGCCTTCTCGACGATGTCCTTGGGGTCGCTCACGTGCGCCCGAGCGCCATGTCGTAATGCCGGATCGCGTAGCCGCGATCGCGGTAGTAGCGGAAGCGCTCTCGCGCCGCCTGCCGGTCGTCCTCGGCGCGGGCGACCACCTCGATCACCTGCCGGAAGCGGCTGAAGTGACGCGGGGCGCCGTCGTGCAGATTGAGCAGCACCTCGTCGTGGCGGGCCGCGTCGGCCTCGCCCGAGATCAACACGGGCGCCGCCTCGCCGCTTTGCGCACCGAGCGCGAAGGGGATTGCCGGAAAGTCGCGCAGCGCCTCCTCCACGCCGCGCGCGACGGCCTCGTCGGGAGCATAGATCAGCACGCGCAGCCGCCGCTCGAGCGCCCGGGCCACCAGCTGGCAGGCCGCGCGCAACTTGGAATCCGCGTTGAAATAGAACTCGATCCGGGTCATCCCTTGGCCCGCTCGGCCAGGAACGCGACCAGCAGCGGCACGGGTCGCCCGGTCGCGCCCTTTTCCTTGCCGGATTTCCACGCCGTGCCGGCGATGTCGAGGTGGGCCCAGTCGTACTTGCGGGTGAACCGGGCGAGAAAGCACGCCGCGGTGATGGCGCCCCCGGCGCGTCCGCCAATGTTGGCGAAGTCCGCAAAGTTGCTCTTCAGCTGCTCCTGGTAGTCGTCCCACAGCGGCAATCGCCACACCCGGTCCGACGAATCCGCCGCCGCAGCGATCATCTCGCGCGCGAGGTCATCCTTGTTGGTGAACATTCCCGAGCACACGTGCCCGAGCGCGATCACGCAGGCACCCGTGAGCGTCGCGATGTCGATCACCGCCTGCGGATCGTAGCGCTCGGCGTACGTGAGAGCGTCGCACAGAATGAGGCGGCCCTCGGCGTCGGTGTTCAGGATCTCGACCGTCTGCCCCGAAAGGGTCTTCACGATGTCGCCGGGCTTCGTGGCGTTTCCTCCCGGCATGTTTTCGGTCGTCGGGACGAGCCCCACCACGTTGAGCTTGAGCTTCATCTCGGCCGCGGCGCGCAGCGCGCCGAGCACGCTCGCGGCACCGCACATGTCGAACTTCATCTCGTCCATCTCGGCCGCCGGCTTGATCGAGATGCCGCCGGTGTCGAACGTGATGCCCTTGCCGACGAGCACCACGGGCTTGTCCTTTTTCGCTGCCCCGGAATACTGCAGCACGATGAATTTTGGCGGCTGGCGCGACCCGCGGGCGACGGCGAGGAAGGCGCCCATGCCGAGCTTCTCCACGTCTCTCTGCTCGAGCACTTCCACGCCCAGCTTCCATTGGCGGGCGAGCTTCACGGCTTCTTCGGCCAGGTAGGTCGGCGTGCAGACGTTCGGCGGCAGGTTGCCCAGGTCGCGTGCGAGCGACATTCCGGCCGTGATCGCGGCGCCCGCCCGCACCCCGGTCTCGAGGAGCGCGGCATCGCGCTTCGAGGTGGTGGCGAGCACGATTCGGCGCAGCGGACGCGCGTCGGCCTTCTTGCTTTTCATGAGATCGAAGCGATAGCCCGAGTCGCCCGCCGCGACGGCGAACTGCCGGGCCTTCCACTCGGCGTCGCGACCCCCGACCGCGATCTCGCAAAGGTAGACCGCAGCTTCGGCCGAGCCGCTTTCGAGCAGCGCGCGCGTGGTGGCGCGGGCGGCCTCGCCGAAATCCTTGTCGCGGAGCTCCTTTTCCGCGCCGAGGCCGACCAGCAGCACGCGCTCCGCGGAAACCCCCGGAACCCGGTAGAGCATGCGCGTGCTGCGCAGCTTGCCTTCCATGTCGCCCGCGCGCAGCAGCGCGCGGACCTGCCCCTTCGACGCCTTGTCGATCTGCTCCGCGGCCGGCGACAGCTTGCGCGATTCGAACACGCCGACGACGACGCAGGCCGACGGCTGCTTCTCCGGCGCCGACACTTTTATGCTAAATTCCACGGACGACCTCGACCCCTGAGAACCAGCGCGGAATTATCTCCGCTTTGCTCCGACAAAGTCAAAGCAGCGCGCGACGATTCGGGCGGTCTTCCGCGACGAGCAGCAGCGTTTTCCGGTGATCTTCCAGCGTTCCATCCTCCGCGAGTTCGGCCAGCTGGCGCTCGCGGTGTTCGCGACGTTGTTCGCCATCACGCTGACGACGCAGCTGATCCGCTTCCTCGGCCAGGCGGCAGGCGGCAAGGTGCAGTCGGAGAGCGTGCTCGCGCTGCTCGGATTCTCGGCGCTGAATTATCTGCCGGTGCTGCTGTCGCTCACGCTCTTCGTCACGGTGCTCATGACGCTGTCGCGCAGCTACCGTGATTCCGAGATGGTGATCTGGTTCGCGTCGGGCCAGTCGCTTACCGCCTGGATCAGGCCGGTGGTGGCCTTCGCTGCGCCGCTGGTCTTGCTGATCGCGCTGCTGTCGCTTTTCCTCTCGCCCTGGGCGGTGGAAAAAAGCGAGGATTACCGCCGCCAGATGGAATCGCAGGACGACGCCTCGCGCGTCGCCCCCGGCATATTCCGCGAGGCGGGCGGCGCCGACCGCGTGTTCTTCGTCGAGGCGGTCGCGGGCGACGAGAACAGCGTGCAGAACGTCTTCATCGCCCAGATGCGCCAGGGCAAGCTCGCCATCATGACCAGCAAGCGCGGCTACCGCGAGACCGCGGCGAACGGCGACCGCTTCGTCGTGCTGCTGAACGGCCGCCGCTACGACGGCGCGCCCGGAACGCCCGAGTACAAGGTGATGGATTTCGAGCGCTACGCCATACGCATCGAGACCCGCGATCCCCAGGCCGAGCAGTCCTCGAGCAAGGCGATGTCGACCTGGGCCCTGATCCGGGACCGTACCAACGGCAACCTCGCGGAAATCCTGTGGCGGATCGGGCTGCCGCTGTCCGCGATGACGCTCGCGCTGCTCGCCATACCGCTCTCGTTCGTCAATCCGCGGGCCAGCCGCTCGGTGAACCTCATCTTCGCGCTCCTCACCTACATGGTGTACAGCAATCTCATCAGCATCGTCCAGGCCTGGGTTTCCCAGGGCAAGATGTCGTTCGGCACCGGTTGGTGGGTCGTGCACGCCGGAATGCTGGTGGTGCTGCTGCTGATGTTCTACCGCCGGCTGCGGGTCGGATCGCTGCTTTCCTTTCTGAGGCTGCGCTGATGGACACGCTGCGGCGCTACCTGGCGCGGGAGATCTATGGCGCGACGCTGTTCGTGTTCGCGGCCTTCCTCAGCCTGTTCGCGTTCTTCGACCTGATTTTCGAGATGGGCGAGATCGGGAAAGGCCAATACCGCCTGCAGCACGCGCTCGCGTTCGTCGCGCTCTCGATCCCGGGGCACGTGTACGAGCTGTTCCCGGTCGCGGTGCTGATCGGGACGCTTTATGCGCTGTCCCACCTCGCGTCCAACTCCGAATACACGGTCATGCGCGTATCCGGCCTGTCCCCGTGGCGCGCATCGCTGATCCTCTTCCACATCGGCATCGCGTTCGTCGTGGCGACGGTGATCTTCGGCGAGCTCGTGACTCCCGCCGCCGAGCGTGCGGCGCGCAAGCTCAAGCTCTCGGCCACGACCGGCGTCGTGGCGCAGGAATTCCGCACCGGGCTTTGGGTGCGGGATGACCGCCGCTTCGTCAACGTGCGCGAGATACTGCCCGACGCCACCTTGTCCGACGTGCGCGTCTACGAGTTCGACGCGGAATATCGCCTGGTGTCGGTCAGCTTCGCCGAGCACGCGCGTTACGCGAAGAACAACGTCTGGCAGCTCACCGACGTGCAGGAGACGCGCTTCACCGCCTCGGGAAGCACGGTCGAGCACATTCCCGAGGTCGACTGGACCTCGGTGCTCACGCCCGAGCTCCTCTCCGTGCTCTTCGTCCTGCCCGAGCGCATGTCCGCCTGGAACCTCTACCAGTACACCCAGCACCTGGCCGAGAACCGGCAGAAGACGGAGCGCTACGAGATCGCCATGTGGAAGAAGCTCGTGTACCCGTTCGCGTCCCTGGTGATGATGGCGCTGGCGCTGCCGTTCGCCTACGTCCACACGCGCGCCGGCGGGCTCGGCGCCAAGGTCTTCTCGGGAATCATGCTCGGGGTGCTGTTCCATGCACTGAACAGCCTGTTCTCGCACCTGGGGCTGCTGCAGAACTGGCGGCCCGTGTACAGCGCGGTCTTGCCGAGCGTGCTGTTCCTGGCGACGGCGGCGTCGATGATGTGGTGGGTGGAGCGCCGCTAGCTCGCGCGCGGCGCCTCGAGCACGATGCGCGTGCCGGCGAGACGGTCGTGGAGGAACTGGCGGTCGCGGTCGACGAGCGCCCAGAGAACGCCCAGGCCGAGCACGATCGAGGGCCAAGCGAGCGCGTAGCGCAGGCAGGCCTGGCCGAGCCGCGGTGGCCCGCCGTCGGCGCGCACCAGCCGCAGCCGCCACGTCCGCATGGCGAGCGTGGCACCGCCCCGGCGCCAGCAAAAGACGAAATATCCTCCGAGCACCGCGAAGAGGTACGCCTGGAAAAGCGCCCGCTTGGGCGGCGACAGCGCATCGCCGGCCACGAAGACGAAAGCGAGCCCGGCGAAGAACGCCACCGCGAAGAGGAGGAGCGAGTCGTACAGCATGGCGAGCAGGCGACGGCCGAGTCCGGCGGGGGCGAGGTCCGTCTCCGGCGCCGCCGGCATCGCGCGGCTATTTCGCGGCGGCGGTGGCGGGCGCCGCGGGAGCGGTCGCCGGCGCGGGCGGCTCGCCCTGGGACGGCGCCGTGCCGGCGTCGGGAGCGACCGTCGCCGAGGGCGCTGGCGCCTTGCCGGCCGCAGTCGCGGATTTCGCGGCCTTGCGCTGGGCGGCGCCGAGCTTGCGTCGCTCCTGCTCGGGGAGGCGGTTGTATTCCTCCCATTGCTGACGCAAAGCCTGCCGCTTGTCCGGCGGCAGCTTCTCGAGCTTCCTGTAGCGTTCGCGCGCGGCTTGCCGCTCCTCGGGGGAGAGGCTGGCCCAGGGCTGCATGCGCCGCTGGACCTTGGCCTGCTCCTCGGGCTGCATCTTCGGATAGCGCTTGGCGATGCCGAGCCACTTGCGCTTGCGCGTGGGCTCGAGCTTGTCCCAGGTCGGAGCGAGGGGCGCGAGAATCTGCTGCTGCTCGGGCGTCAGCTGCGCCCAGCTAGGCGGCTTCTTCGGCGGGGTCGCGGCGGCGGCGGAAAACGCGATGCAGAGCCAGAGGGCTACTGCGAGGAGCGCCTTAGCCATGCATCGAACCCTTTGTCGAGATACGCGTCGAGCGGCAGGTCGCCGGTGAGCACCGCGGCATCGATCTCCTCGATCTCGGTCGCCTGCTGCGTTTCGCGCCATTGACTGATGGCGACCAGGCTGAAGATGACCAGCACCATGGGCAGGACCACGCGCGACAGCACGAATGACGGAGCGCCCCATCCACCCGTGACGTTGTCGGCCCAGGCGAGGACCGGGACGGGCGCTTTCGTGCGCTGGCGCGCAAGGGCACGCTCGCGCGCTTCCCTGAGGCGCGCGACCTTCCCAGGGTCCAGGTCGAGGCCCCGGTTCAGCATCTGCTTGATCCGGTAGGCGGTTTGCTGTTCGTTCATATCACGACCCCCTTCGCTCGCAGCGAGGCCGACAGCGCGTGCGCAGCGCGCGAGCAATGGGTCTTCACGCTGCCTTGCGAGCAGCCCATTATGGCCGCGGTCTCGGCAACGTCCAACTCTTCCCAGTAACGCAGGAGAAACGCCTGGCGTTGACGCATGGGGAGGCGCTGCAGTTCTTTCTCTATTAAGTCAAGTACTTGCGATTGCTGTACCAGCGCGGCCGGGTTTCCACCCACATTGGATGCATCCTCGACCTCGAGAATTTCCAGCGGATCCGTGTCGTCTTCCTCCCGGTTGGGCGCGAGCGCCGAGAGCAGCGTCGTCCAGAGCGACCGGACTTTCTGGCGCCGGTAGAAATCGCGGATCGTGTTCTGCAGGATGCGCTGGAACAGCATCGGCAGCTCCCCGGCCGGCTTGTTGCCGTAGCGCTCGGAGAGCTTGAGCATCGAGTCCTGCACGATGTCGAGCGCGTGCTCTTCGTCGCGTACCGCGAACAGCGCCTGCTTGTACGCCCGCCGCTCGACGCCGGCGAGGAACTCCGAGAGCTCGTTTCGGGAGGCCAGGAGCGCTTCCTTTTTTGTGCGGGGGCGGCTGCTGTTTGTGGGCGATGTTAAACCAAAACACGCGGGCCCCGCCGCCCGAGAAGCGGGAAAAAACTTGACCAATCAGATGCTAGCATTTACTCTGCAAAATTTTCCGCTCGAGAAATACAAGGATCCGGAATGGAACTGAGGGCCGCCGAAGTGGAGCTGTCTGGCGCCGAGATCGTCGTGCGCTGCCTGCAGGAAGAAGGCGTCGAGGTCGTCTTCGGCTATCCCGGGGGCGCGGTCCTGTTCATCTACGACGAGCTGTTCAAGCAGGACAAGGTGAAGCACGTGCTGGTCCGGCACGAGCAGGGCGCGGCGCACGCCGCCGACGGCTACTCGCGCTCGAGCGACAAGGTCGGCGTATGCCTGGTGACCTCGGGCCCCGGCGTGACCAACGCGGTGACCGGGATCGCGACCGCCTACATGGACTCGATCCCGATGGTGATCATCACCGGCCAGGTGCCCACGCACGCCATCGGCCAGGACGCGTTCCAGGAATGCGACACGGTCGGCATCACGCGCCCGTGCGTGAAGCACAACTTCCTGGTGAAGGACATCAAGGACCTCGCCGTCACCATCAAGAAGGCGTTCTACCTCGCCAAGACCGGGCGCCCGGGGCCGGTGCTGGTTGACATCCCGAAGGACGTGACGGCTCAGAAATATCCGTTCGATTATCCGAAGACGGTCAGCATGCGCTCGTACAACCCGGTCGTGAAAGGTCACCCGGGACAGATCAAGAAGGCGGCGCAACTGCTGCTCGAGGCCAAGCGGCCGATGATCTACACCGGCGGCGGCGTGATCCTCTCCGGCGCCGCGGAGCAGCTCACGCGCCTGGTGCGCATGCTCGGTTTCCCGTGCACGAACACCCTCATGGGCCTCGGCGGCTACCCGGGCACCGATCCCCAGTTCACCGGCATGCTCGGGATGCACGGCACCTACGAGTCGAACATGGCGATGCAGAACTGCGACGTGCTGCTCGCGGTGGGCGCCCGCTTCGACGATCGCGTGATCGGCAACCCGGAGCACTTCGCGCAGAACCAGCGGCGCATCATCCACATCGACATCGACCCGTCGTCGATCTCCAAGCGCGTCAAGGTCGACGTGCCGATCGTCGGCAACGTGCGCGAGGTCCTCGACGACCTGATCAAGCTGATCGAGGCGAGCCGCGACAAGCCCGACGCCAAGGCCCTCAAAGCCTGGTGGACGCAGATCGAGCAGTGGAAGGCCAAGGACTGCCTGCGCTACGACCGCTCGAACTCGATCATCAAGCCGCAGTTCGTGCTGGAGAAGCTCTACGAGGTGACGGGCGGGGAAGCTTTCGTCACCTCCGACGTCGGTCAGCACCAGATGTGGGCGGCGCAGTTCTACAAGTTCGACAAGCCCAAGCGCTGGATCAACTCGGGCGGCCTCGGCACGATGGGCTTCGGCCTGTCCGCGGCGATGGGCGCGCAGCTCGCGAATCCCGGGGCGACGGTCGCCTGCGTGACCGGGGAGTCGAGCATCCAGATGTGCATCCAGGAGCTCTCGACCTGCAAGCAGTACCGGCTGCCGATCAAGATCGTCAACCTGAACAACAAGTACATGGGCATGGTGCGCCAGTGGCAGCAGTTCTTCCACGGCAACCGCTATTCCGAGTCGTACATGGACGCGCTGCCCGACTTCGTTAAGCTCGCCGAAGGCTACGGCCACCGCGGCGTGCTGGTGGAGAAGCCCGCCGACGTCGAGCCCGCCTTGCGCGAGGGATTCAAGCGCAAGGACGAGCTGGTGTTCTTCGACTTCATCACCGACCAGAAGGAAAACGTCTATCCGATGGTGCCCGGCGGCAAGGGCATCTCGGAGATGATCCTGGCCGAGGAGCTGTAGCAAGGCAGTGCCCCGCGCGCACGATGCACGCGGGGATTGATCAACGAGCTGAAGGGAGCCTGGCTCGGCGGCGCCACGAGCGCCGCGTCGAGGGGCGTTCGCGGCGACGCGGCGCCTGGGTCGGGCCTCAGCGGAGTCGCCATGAGACATATTGTTTCCATCATGCTGGAAAACGAGCCGGGCGCGCTGTCCCGGGTCGCGGGACTGTTCTCGGCCCGCGGGTACAACATCGAGTCGCTCACGGTCGCGCCGACCGAGGACGCGTCGCTCTCGCGGATGACCATCGTCACCTCGGGCTCCGACGACGTGATCGAGCAGATCACCAAGCAGCTGAACAAGCTGGTCGACGTCGTCAAGGTCGTCGATCTGTCGGAGGCGCCGCACATCGAGCGCGAGCTCATGCTGATCAAGGTGCGCGCCACGGGCAAGGATCGCGAGGAGATGAAGCGCACGTCGGACATCTTCCGTGGCCGCATCATCGACGTGACCGAGAACACCTACACGATCGAGATGACCGGCACGGGGTCGAAGCTCGA
>DATDMW010000238.1:0-7685 GCA_036518595.1 Burkholderiales bacterium | reverse complement strand
CTAGCACTTTCGAGGAGCTTTGCGCGATCGACCGCGAGGCCGAGCGCCTCGCGTGCGAGATCGCGCTGAATCCCGAGCGTCGCGCCGCGCTCGCCGCGCGCGGCCTCGAGCTCGAGACGCGCTACGCCGAGCTCATCGAGGGGATGCCCGCCGACCAGGTCCCCGAGAGCGCCGCCGCCGCGATCATGGACGCGCAGTTCATCCAGGCCGACTGCGACTGCGTCAGCCTGCGCCTGGGAGATTTCATGAAAGCGAATCGTCTCATTCCATGAAGAAATACAGGATCGCCGTGATCCCGGGCGACGGGATCGGCAAGGAAGTCGTCCCCGAAGGCGTGCGCGTGCTCGAGGCCGCGGGCCGCAAGTTCGGCATCGAGTTCAAGTGGGACGAGTTCCCCTGGAGCTGCGAGTACCGGCTGAAGCACGGGCGGATGATGCCCGAGGACGGTCTTCAAACCATTCGGAACCACGACGCAGTCTTCTTCGGCGCGTGCGGATTCCCGGGCGTGCCCGATCACGTGTCGCTCTGGGAGCTGCTGATCCCGATGCGGCGGGGCTTCGATCTCTACGTGAACCTGAGACCCGTTCGCCTGATGCCGGGGATCCAGTCTCCCCTCGCCGGCCGAAAGCAGGGCGACATCGACTTCTGGGTCGTGCGCGAGAACACCGAGGGCGAGTACTCGTCGATCGGCGGGCGCATCTTCGAAGGCACCGAGCGCGAGATGGCGACGCAGCAGAGCACGTTCACGCGCAAGGGCGTCGACCGCATCCTGAAGTACGCCTTCGACCTGGCGCAGCGCCGGCCGAAGAAGCACCTGACGTCCGCGACCAAGTCGAACGGCATCTCGATCACGATGCCGTACTGGGACGAGCGCGTGAAGGCGATGGCGGCGCAGTATCCCGGCGTGAAGACCGACCAGTTCCACATCGACATCCTCACCGCGCATTTCGTGCAGCACCCCGACTGGTTCGATGTGGTCGTCGGCTCGAATCTTTTCGGCGACATCCTCTCCGACCTCGGCCCCGCGTGCACGGGGACGATCGGCATCGCGCCCTCGGGCAACATCAACCCGGAGAAGGCCTACCCCTCCGTGTTCGAGCCGGTGCACGGCTCGGCGCCCGACATCTACGGCAAGAAGATCGCCAACCCGATCGGCCAGATCTGGTCGGGCGCGATGATGCTCGAGCACCTCGGGCACCGCGACGCCGCGGACGCGATCGTGCGCGCGATCGAGCGCGCGCTGACCGAGGGCCCGCGCACGCGCGACATCGGCGGCAAGGCGTCGACCGAAGAGGTCGGCAAAGCCATCGCCGCGGCGATCTGAAGGCCGGCGCGCTCTGACCTTCGAGATCGTCACCGACCCGCTGTTCTGGGCGCTCGCCGTTCCGGCGGTCGTCCTGAACGGAATCTCGAAGGGCGGCCTGGGCGGCGCCGCCGGAAGCGTGTCCACTCCGCTCATGGCGCTCGCGGTGCCGCCCGCCCAAGCCGCGGCAATCCTGCTTCCGGTGCTGTGCGTGATGGACCTCGCCGGGATCAAGGCCTACCTGGGGAAGTGGGAGCGGCGGCTGATCTTCCAGGTGATGCTGCCCGCCGGCCTCCTCGGAGGCCTGATCGGCACGCTTACGTTCCGGGTGATGAAGGACGACTGGATCCGGCTGCTGCTCGGTGCGATCGCAATCGGCTTTCTCGCCTGGAATCTCGTTCCGAAGAAAAGCTCCGATCGCCGGCCGTCGGACGCCGAGGGATGGCTCTGGTGCGGCCTCTCCGGGTTCACGAGCTTCGTCACCCACGTCGGCAGCCCGCCGCTGCTCGTCTGGATCCTGCCGCAGAAGCTCGAGAAGGCCGTGTTCGTGTCGACGCTGCTCGTGTTCTTCGCGGCGATGAACTGGTTCAAGATCCCGGCGTACCTGTGGCTCGGGCTGCTCGATCTGCGCAACCTGTGGACCTCGGTGCTGCTCGTCCCGCTGGGGGTCGCCGGCACGTACCTCGGCGTGTGGCTGCAGACGCGGATCGACGTCGGCGTGTTCTACCGCATCGTCTACGCCCTGCTCCTCGTCACGGGGGCGAAGCTGCTCTACGATGGCGTCGCCGGCTTATGGATGTCATGACCACCGTCGCCGTCCCGTTCTGGCTCGCGGTGCTCGGCGGCCTGCTCGCCGCCTGGGCGCTCTACGAGCGCGTGATGATGCCCTCGCTGCGCTGGGTCATCCGCTCGCGCGCGAACAAGGCGCTCGACGAGTTCGGCAGCCGGCTCCGGATCTCGATCCGCCCGTTCCAGCAGACGCGCCGCCAGGCGCTGATCGACCTGCTCGCGTACGACGCGAAGGTCCAGGAAGCGGTCGCCGAGCACGCGCGCGCGAGCGGCATGCCGCGCGAGCTGGTGACCGCGCAGGCGCACCGCTACGCGCGCGAGATCGTTCCCGCGTTCAACGCTTATCTCTACTTCCGCCTCGGCTACTGGGCCGCGCGCCGCGTCGCCGAGTCGCTCTACCGCATACGCATCGGCTACGTCGACGAGCGGCGCCTCGAAGGCATCCCCGCCGACGCGACGGTGGTGTTCGTGATGAACCACCGCAGCAACATGGATTACGTGCTCGCGACCTACCTCGCCGCCGACCACGCGGCGCTCTCGTACGCGGTCGGCGAGTGGGCGCGCATCTGGCCGCTGCAGCAGCTCATCCGCGCCATGGGCGCGTACTTCGTGCGGCGCAATTCGCGCGACGACCTGTACCGGCGCGTGCTCGAGCGCTACGTCGCGATGGCGACCGAGAACGGCGTGACGCAGGCGCTCTATCCCGAGGGCCGGCTTACGCGCGACGGGCGCATCGGCGAGGCGCGGCTGGGCGTGCTCGACTACATGCTGCGCGGCTTCAGGAACGACGGCGAGCGCGATCTGGTCTTCGTGCCGCTCGGCATCAACTACGACCGCACGCTCGAGGACCGCTCGCTCCTGCTCGCGCTCGACCCGGACGCGAAGCGCCCGGGACGCGCCGGCGCCGTGTGGAACACGCTGCGCTTCGCCGCCAACCAGGCCTCGCTCGCCTTCCACTCGAAATGGCGGCGCTTCGGCTATGCCGGCGTCAACTTCGGCGCGCCGATCTCGATGCGCGAATACAGCCGCTCGCGGGGCCTCGAGCTCGCGCGCCTGCCGAAAGAGGAGCGCTTCGCGCACGTCGCCGCGCTCGCGCGGCATCTGATGGACGCGGTCGGCGCGCTGGTCCCTGTGCTGCCGGTGCCGCTGATCGCCGCGGTGCTCTGCGACGCGCCCGGGCGCCGCTTCTCCGAGATCGAGATCAAGGCCGCGGTCGAGGCGCTCGCCGAGCGCGCCGAGCGCTCCGGCGCGCGCATCTGCGTGCCGCGCCCCGACCTGGACGAGGCGGTCGACGCGGGGCTCGACACGCTCGCGCTGCGCCGGCTCGTGGTCCGGGAGGACGGCCTGTACCGGGCGGCGCCCGCGGAATCGGCGCTGCTGCGATACTATGCGAACTCGATAGCCCATCTGTTGTGAATCCATGGACAAGGTCGTACTGATCACCGGCGCGGGCCGCGGCATCGGCGCAGCGACCGCGACGCTCGCCGCGAGGCGCGGCTGGGCCGTGTGCGTCAATTACCTGAAGAACCGCGATGCCGCCGAAGCCGTGGTCCGCGACATCGAGAAGGCGGGCGGCCGGGCGGTCGCGATCGCCGCCGACGTTTCCTCCGAAACCGACGTCGTGCGTCTTTTCAAGGAGTGCGACCGCGCGCTCGGCCCGGTCTCGGCGCTGGTCAACAACACCGGCATCCTCGAGCGCCAGATCCGCGTCGAGGACATCGACGCGGCGCGCCTGGGCCGCATCCTCACGACCAACGTCGTCGGCTCGTTCATCTGCGCGCGCGAGGCCGTGCGGCGCATGTCGACGAAGCGCGGCGGCAAGGGCGGCGCGATCGTGAACGTCTCCTCCGCGGCGTCGCGCATCGGCTCGCCCGGCGAGTACGTCGACTACGCCGCGTCGAAGGGCGCGATCGACTCGTTCACGCTGGGGCTTGCGAAGGAGGTCGCGGCCGAAGGCATCCGCGTGAACGCGGTGCGGCCGGGCGTGATCTACACCGAGATCCACGCCTCGGGCGGCGAGCCGGGCCGCGTCGACCGCGTGAAAGGTTCCGTTCCGATGCAGCGCGGCGGCCAGCCCGAAGAGGTGGCCGAGGCGATCCTGTGGCTCATGTCGCGGGAGTCGTCGTACTGCACCGGAATTTTCATCGATGTGACGGGAGGACGCTGAATGTTTCGCGCAGTCGCGTTTTGGCTCGGGGCATTGCTGGCCTCGGGCGCCTTTGCGCAGTCGCAATATCCCGGCCGGCCGCTGCACCTCGTCGTCGGCTTCGCGCCGGGCGGCGCGTCGGACATCATCTCGCGCGCGATGAGCGACCCGCTGCAACGCTCGTTCGGGCAGCCGGTCATCGTCGACAACAAGCCGGGCGCGGGCTCGAGCCTGGCGGCCGAGCTGGTCGCCAAATCGGCGCCCGACGGCTACACGGTGATGATCGCGAGCCCCTCGGCGGTGTTCGTCAACCCGATCATCATGAAGAACATCAACTACGTGACCGAGCGCGACTTCGTGCCGGTGACGCTGGTGACGACCTCGCCGCTCGTCGTCGCGGTGCATCCCTCGGTGCCCGCGAGCACGCTGCGCGAGCTGATCGACTACGCGAAGAAGAACCCGGGCAAGCTCAACTTCGCCACCTCGGGCAACGGCTCGGCGCCGCACCTCGGCACGGTGCTGCTCGCGAGCCTGACCGGCATCCACATGGTGCACGTGCCGTACAAGAGCGGCGGCCTCGCGGTGCAGTCGGTGCTCGCCGGCGACACGCAGCTCACCATCGCCACGCCGCCGTCGGTGCTGCCGCAGGTGAAGGCCGGACGCCTGCGCGGCCTCGCCATGACCAGCGCCGAGCGCAGCCCGCTCGTACCCGAGCTGCCCGGCATGAAGGAAGCCGGCGTCGACGGCTACAACTACACGTTCTGGTACGGCATGTTCGCGCCCGCCGGCACGCCGCGCGCCGTGATCAACCGCCTGTTCGACGCGACCGTCACCGCGCTGAGAGACCCGAAGCTCAAGCAGATCCTCGCGACCGACGGCACCGAGACGGCGCCCTCGAAATCCCCGGAGGAGTTCGGGGCGTGGCTGCGCGAGGAAGGAAAGCTCTGGGCGCGGCTGGTGAAGGACTCGGGTGCGAAGGTCGACTGACCGGCGGGATCAGAACTTGATCCCCAGCCCGAGAAAGTAGGCCTGGCCGCCCAGGTTCAGCTTCCCCTGGGCGTCACCCATTTCCCCGCGGGCATCGAGGTCGCTCGAAGGCGCCCAGAGATAGCGGTACTCGGCGATGACGCTCGTACGGCCGGACTCGTACCGCAGGCCAGCCGCGGCCTGCGCGGCGCTGCCGCCGGGATTGCGGCTCATGGAGCCGGTCAGACGCGGCGCGATCAGCCCTACTCCCCCAGCCACGAACGGGCGGACGCCGCGAGGATCGCCGAAGTCCTTCTTCAGGGTCGCGAGATAGAACATGTTCCGCGGACCCACCATGCGGAGGTCCTGGCTGCGCTTCAAGAGCTCGTCGGCGCCGGTCTCGAACGTGAACGCGTTCTTGCGCTCGCCGGCGTCGGTGTCGGCGGCCCATGCGCCGGACGCGGCGAGGCCGAGCCAGGCCGCAACCGGCAGCGCGCTCCACTGCAATGTACGACGCGAGGGCATGTTGTCCCTGCGGAAAGCGGACGGGCAGTCTACGCCCGCGGGGCGAGCTTGGGAACTGTAGATTTCCGCAGGCCGTGAGCCCGCGCCGGTCAGCGTCTCGCGCCGCCGCGATCCTGGTAGATGTCGCGCCCGTGGTCCGAGATGTCGCGCCGCAGCTGCTGGCGCTCCTCATCGCTCATGCGGCCGTTCTGCCGCTGCGGCTGCTGGCGGTAGGTCGCCTCGTGCTGCTGCGGGCCCTGGGCCGGCGGCGGCGCGGGGCGCTGCTGTGCCTGCTGTTGCTTCTGCGGCTGCCCGCCGCGGCCGCCCCGGCCCTGGTGCTGCGCGAGCGCCGGACCCGAGCAGGCGAGCGCCGCGAGCGCGGCGAGGAGCAGGAATGAGCGGCTCGGCTTCATGGTCGGGATAGTGTAAGGCGGGCGAAGGCCTTCGTATATCAAACCCCTCGGCGCCTTTGTAACAGGCTGTAACCCCGGGTGCCGATGAAATCATCCGTTACCGCCGCGCCCGGTCACACTTTCGCGCCCAAGGTACGATAGTGCCATGGCCGAGCCCAAGACCCGCGTTCTCGTCGTCGACGACGACCTGCGGCTGCGCGACCTGCTGCAGCGCTATCTCACCGAGCAGGGGTTCACCGTGCACACCGTGTCCGACGCCGCGGGCATGGACAAGATCATGAGCCGCGAGCGCTTCGACCTGATGGTGCTCGACCTGATGCTGCCCGGCGAGGACGGGCTCTCGATCTGCCGGCGGCTGCGCGGCACGAAGAACATGGTGCCGATCATCATGCTCACGGCCAAGGGCGAGGAGGTCGACCGCATCGTCGGCCTGGAGATGGGCGCGGACGACTACCGGCCGAAGCCGTTCAACCCGCGCGAGCTGGTCGCGCGCATCCACGCGGT
Source organism: Burkholderiales bacterium (assembly GCA_036518595.1). GTDB lineage: Bacteria > Pseudomonadota > Gammaproteobacteria > Burkholderiales > SG8-39 > VBDM01. The sequence goes on along the minus strand of DATDMW010000238.1, from coordinate 1,060 downwards.
GCTGCGCCGGCGCGCGGCGCCGGTGCCGCCGGGCGCGCCGTCCAGCGAGCCGGAGAAGGTGCGCTTCGGCAGCATGACAGTCGACCTCGCGACGCGCACGCTCGAGAAGGACGGCAAGACGGTCTCGCTCACGACCGGCGAGTTCGCGCTGCTCAAGGTGCTGGTCACGCACCCGCGCACGCCGCTGTCGCGCGACAAGCTGATGGAGCTCGCGCGCGGCCGCGAGTACGAGGTGTTCGACCGCTCGATCGACGTGCAGGTGTCGCGCCTGCGCAAGCTGGTCGAGCGCGACCCGGCGCGGCCGGCGTACATCCAGACCGTGTGGGGCTTCGGCTACGTGTTCGTGCCGGACGGCGAGCCGTCCGCTCAAGCCTCCTCCTGATCCCGGACCGCCCGGTCCCATGACCCTGCTCCCGCGTTCGCTGCTGTGGCGAACGTTCCTCCTGCTCGCGCTGCTCGTCGTCGTCGCGACCGGCGCCTGGTTCCAGATCTTCCGCGCCTACGAGGCGGCGCCCCGCGCACGCGTGATCGCGCAGAACCTGGTGAGCACGATCAACCTCACGCGCGCGGCGCTCGTGAACGCGCAGCCCGAGCGCCGGCGCCAGCTGCTCGAGGATCTCTCCGAGCGGGAGGGCCTCGAGATCTATCCTTCGGAGCCCGGCGAGCGCATCGTCCCGCCGCCCGACCGCGAGATGGTGCGGCTCGTCGCCGAGGCGGTGCGCGAGCGGCTCGGCGCGCAGACACGCTTCGCGAGCCGCCGCGAAGGCCGCCCCGGCTTCTGGGTCAGCTTCCACATCGACGAGGACGAGTACTGGGTGCGCGTGCCGCGCGAGCGCATCGAGCGCGCGATCGCGCTGCAATGGCTGTACTGGGGCGCGCTCGCGCTGGTGCTGTCGCTCGTCGCCGCGTACTTCATCGTCTCGCGCGTCAGCCGTCCGCTGAAGCGCCTCGCCGAGGCCGCGACCGCGATCGGCCACGGCAAGAAGCCCGAGCCCGTTCCCGAGACCGGCCCCTCGGAGATCCGCACGCTGTCGCGCTCGTTCAACGACATGTCGCGCGA
>DATDMW010000237.1:0-12978 GCA_036518595.1 Burkholderiales bacterium | reverse complement strand
GCGAGCCTGCCGCCGGGGTTCGCGGGCGTCGTCCTCGGCAACGAAGTGCTCGACGCCATGCCCGCGGACGTGATCCGCGTGCGCGCGGGCGCGATCGAGCAGGCCGGCGTCGCGGACGACCGCGGGCGCCTCGGGTGGTCCTGGCGCCCGGCACCCGGGGCGCTCGCGAAGGACGCACTCGCGCTGCACCTGCCCGAGGGCTACCGCACCGAGCTGCAGCGCGCCGCGTGCGCGTTCGTGCGCTCGCTCGCCGACGTGCTCGAGCGCGGCATCGCGCTCTTCGTCGACTACGGCTTTCCCGCGCGCGAGTACTACCACGCGCAGCGCAGCGACGGCACGCTGATGTGCCACTACCGTCATCACGCCCACGAGGATCCGTTCTTTCTCCCGGGGCTGCAGGACATCACCACGCATGTCGATTTCAGCGCGGTCGCGCACGCCGCCGCCGAGGCCGGTCTCGACGTCTGCGGCTACACGAGCCAGGCGCAGTTCCTGATCAACTGCGGCATTACCGAGGCCCTGGCGCAGACGCCGTCGGAGAAGGCGGCCTCGTACCTGCCGCTCGCCTCGCAGGTGAACCGCCTGACGAGCCCGGCCGAGATGGGCGAGCTGTTCAAGGTCATCGCGCTTTGCCGCGGGCACTCGGCGCCGCTGCTCGGGTTCGCCTCCGGCGACCGCCGGCACACGCTCTAGCATGCGGGCCGTCCGAGCCGTCGCGGCAGCGCTGCTCCTCGTCGCGCTGTCCGCCGCGGCGCAGGATCCGCGGCAGCTTCTCGAGCAGGCGCGCAAGCGCTGGCAGGACAGCCCGCACGGCCCGATGCTCGAGCGCATCCTGCCGCCGACCTTCGAGCCGCGCCAGCTCCCGGAGCCCGGCTCGCCGGGCGCAGACCTCGTCCTGCGCTACTGCGTGCAGTGCCACAACCTGCCGAACCCGGCGATGCACGAGCGCGCGAAATGGCCGGCCGTGTTCGAGCGCATGGTGCTGCGCATGCGCGGCCGCGGGAACATGGGAGCGCTCATGAAGGACATGATGGCCGGCGTGTCGGCGCCGAGCGTGGAAGAGGCCGCGACGCTGCTCGCGTACCTGCAGAAGCACGCGCAGCGTCCCCTCGACCCGATCCGCACGCCGGTGAACACGCCGGAGGCGCAGTCGTTCAGGCTCGCGTGCCAGCAGTGCCACGTGCTGCCCGATCCGCGCCGGCACACGGCGTCGGAGTGGCCCGCGGTGGTCGCGCGCATGCAGCGGAACATGGAATGGATGAACCGCGTCGTCGGCAACCGCCATCCGCCCGACGAGCCGCAGCTGCGCGTCGAGGAGATCGACGCGTACCTGAAGCGCTATGCGCGCCGCAACTGAGATCCGGTCAGGCCGGAACCGCCATGCCGCGCTTCACCGCGGCCCGCGCGCCGATCGCGTCGAACCAGCGCTTCACGTTCGGGTGCGCGCCGAGATCGGTCTTGTGCCACTCGTACCGCGCCACCCAGGGATAGGTCGCCACGTCCGCGATCGAGTATTCGCCCGCCAGGTAGTCGGTCTCCGCGAGCCGACGGTCGAGCACGCCGTACAGCCGGTCCTTTTCTTTCGTGTAGCGCTGGACCGCGTAAGGCACCTGCTCCTTCGCCGCGCGCAGGAAGTGATGCACCTGGCCGAACATCGGCCCCACCGAGCCCATCTGGAACATGAGCCACTCGAGCGCCTTGTAGCGGCCGCGATCGTCCTTCGGCAGCAGGCGGCCGGTCTTGGCCGCGAGGTAGACGAGGATCGCGCCGGACTCCATCATCGCGATGGGCGCGCCGCCGGGGCCGTCGGGATCGACGATCGAGGGTATCTTGCCGTTGGGATTGATGCGAAGATAGTCGGGACGGAACTGCTCGCCCGCGCCGATATCGACCTTATGCACCTCGTACGGCAGCCCGCACTCCTCCAGCATGACCGAGACCTTCCGGCCGTTGGGCGTTCCCCAAGTATAGAGCTCGATCATCTCCGACCGCCTCGCTTCCATTCGAACGTGCGCGAAATGCGCGCGAGTTTAGCGCCATGCTGAAATGGGCGCTGACCCTGGCTGTCGCGCTGATCGTGCTCACCGCGGTTTCACCCTGGCTCGCGAAGCGCGGCCTCGGACGCCTTCCGGGCGACGTCGTCGTCAACTACCGCGGCCGGCGCTACTACCTGCCGTTCACCAGCACGATCCTGCTGTCGCTCGCGCTCACTTTGCTGACGCGGCTCGTCTGACGGCGCCGCGGCGCGCGTCGAGCCAGGCGTGCGCCTCCTCGATCGTGATGCGCCCGTCGCCGTCGGCGTCGACGCGCTCGAATTTCCGCGCCAGGCGCGGCAAGCCGCGACGCGCCTCGTCGCGCGACAGCGCGCCGTCGCCGTCCGCGTCGGCGCGGCGGAACAGATGGTCGAAGCCGGCACGGCGCCCGGCCTCGCGATCGCCGCGCGAGCGGTCCGATCGGCGCCAAGCGCGGATCTCGGCCGCCGTGACGCGCCCGTCGCCGTCCGCGTCGATCGCATCGAAGTGGCGCGCGAGGCGCGGCGAGCGCCGCTCGAGCTCGGCCCGCGACAGCGCGCCGTCGGCGGCGGCGGCGGAGCCGCACACCGCGACGAGCAGCGCGCAGCGCAGGACCGATGCGGGGAATGGCATCCCCGAGCAACGGGGATTCATCGCCTGTCGTTGACCGACCGGATCGCGTCGACGCGCGCCCGGCGCAGGCGCTCGCCGATGTCGCGGCCCGCGGCGCGCCGGGCGATCTCGGCCGCGTCGACGCCGGACGCGGCCGCGAGCGCGACCTGCAACGCGACGCGCGGCGGGTACGGCGACTCGGCCCAACCGCGCTCGCCGAAGCGCCGGTACTCGCACACGCGGATCAGCGACGCCAGCCGCTCGGGCCGGCGGAAGGCGTCGGTCCCCTCCAGCATCGCGAGCAGCGCCGCCGCCTCGGCCGCGGGCGCCTCGCTCGCCGCGCGCCCTTGGCGGTGCCACAGCACCGCGAGGTCGCGGCACTCGGTCGGCGCGCGCAAGCGCTCGGACACCGCCCCAGCGGCGTCGGCATCGCGCGCGTCGGCGAGGACCAGGGCGTAGCGCTCGGCGAGCGACGCGTCGCCCGCCGCCGCCCGCTCGAGGCCGCGCTCGAGGATCCGCGACGCGTCGTTCGCCGGCTCGCCGTCCTGGTACGCGAGGGCGACCTCGGGCAGGAGCCTCGCGAGCAGGCCGCAGCGCGCGAGCACGCCGAACATCGCCCGCGCGCCGCGCTCCATCAGTCCCTTGGAGAATTCCTGCCACACGCGCTCTGGGACGAGCGCGTCGGCCTCGCCGTTCTCCACCATCCGGCGCATGAGCGCGAGCGTCTCGGGCGCCACCGAGAATCCGAAGCGCGCGGCGAAGCGCGCCACGCGCAGGATGCGCACCGGATCCTCGACGAACGCCGGACTCACATGGCGCAGCACGCGGCGCTCGAGATCGCGCGCGCCGCCGAAGGGATCGACCAGCGCCCCGTGCTCATCGCGCGCCATGGCGTTGATGGTCAGATCGCGACGCTCGAGGTCCTGCTCGAGCGTGACGTCGGGCGCGGCGTAGACGGTGAAACCCTTGTAGCCGCGGCCGACCTTGCGCTCGGTGCGCGCGAGCGCGTGCTCCTCGTGCGTCTCGGGATGCAGGAACACCGGGAAGTCCTTGCCGACGGGCTTGAATCCGCGCTCGATCATTTGCTCGGCGGTCGCGCCGACCACCACGTAGTCGCGGTCGGAGACCGGCAGGCCGAGCAGCTCGTCGCGCACCGCGCCGCCGACCGCGTACGTTTTCACGGCGAGGGGCGGGCGGCTGAGCGAGGCACGCGGTCCTTCAGCGACCCGCGGTATACCGGTAGTTGCTGTAGCGCGCCTCGGGGCCGGCGCCCGCGAGGTAGGCCGCGCCCGCTTCGAGAGCGGTCGGCTTCACGCCGAACGGGAGCGGCGCGGCGCTCACCGCGTCCACCTGCAGGGAGCGGAAATTGTCGCGCGACATCGGCTTTCCGGGCGCCCATTCGAGCATCCACGCCTGCAGGTAGGAAAGCTTGTCGCCGAGGCCGATGAGCGGCCGCGGGTGCCCCGAGAGGCGGCCGGCGATGCGCCAGAGCTCGCGCATCGTGTACGCGTTCGGGCCGCACAGATCGTAGCGCTTGCCGAAGCTCGCGCGCTCGTCGAGCGCGAGCACGAGGCAGCGCACGACATCGCCCACGTACACCGGCTGCAGGCGCGCCTGCGGGCAGGGCACCATGATGAACGGCAACCAGCGCTGCCAGCGCGCGAACTCGTTCAGGAAGCGGTCCTCGGGTCCGAATACGACCGAGGGCCGGAACGCGGTCACGCCGACGCCATCCTGCGCCGCGAGCACCAGCGCCTCGCCCTCGCCTTTGGAGCGCAGGTACTCGCTCGGGCCGTCGCGGCTCGCGTTCAGCGCGCTGAGGTGCAGCACGCGCCGCACGCGGGTGCGCCGGCAGGCGTCAATGAGCTTGCGCGGCAGCTCGACGTGCACCCGCGCAAAATCGGGCCCATACGGCGAGCCCGGCCGGCTGTGCAGGATGCCGACGAGGTTGATCGCCGCCTCGCTGCCCGCCAGAAGCCGCGCGAGCGTCTCCTCGTCGTGGACGTCGGCCTCGACCACGTCCACCGTGGGCAGCGTGATGAGGTGCTTGGAGCGCTCGCGCCGGCGACTCGGCACGACGACCGTATGGCCCTGCTCGACCAGCGCTTCGACCAAGTGTCGGCCGATGAATCCGCTGCCGCCGAGGACGAGAATTCGGGCCACGATTTCGGATGAGGGATGAGGAGGAAGCCGACCGGCGTAGTTTAACCGGCCGCGGCGCGGGACGCGCGGCGCAATCGCCGGACGTCACGCGCCGGTCAGACGGCGCTCGTCAGACGTCCGAGGGGTCGTGCACCGCCATCACGCCCGCGCTCGACGGCCGCGGCGCGATGGTGCCGAGGCGCTCCTTCAGCGAGCGCGTCTCCCCCGAGAGCACCGCGGCGTAATAGACGGTATTGAGCATCACCTTCTTCACGTACTCGCGCGTCTCCGCGAGCGGGATGGTCTCGGCGTAGATCGCGCCCTCGAGCGGCTTGGTGTCGCGCCACTTGCGCGCGCGTTTCGGACCGGCGTTGTAAGCGGCCGCGGCGAGCACCGGGTTGCCCTCGAGATCCTTCAGGACCTGCTTCAGGTAGTAGGTCCCGAGAGTCACGTTGAGGGTGGGCTCCTTGACCTTCGAGGTCGAGAGCTTGATCCCGAGCTGGCGCGCGACCCAGCGCGCGGTCGAGGGCATGAGCTGCATCAGGCCGTTCGCGCCGGCGGGCGACTTGGCGTCGGCGATGAAGCGGCTCTCCTGGCGCACCACGCCCAGCACCCACGGCTCCTCGAGCTTCCAGCGCGTCGAGTGCTGCGCGAAGACCTCGCGGAAGGGCACGACGTAGCGCGCGGTGAAGTCGTGGTCGGCGACGGTCTTGTCCGCGGTGTTGATGGCGCGGTCCCACATCTGGTGGCGGCGCGCGAGCTCCGCCGCGGCGAGCAGGGTGCGGTCGTCCATGCCGCGCACGCCGTAGATCCATTCCTGCGTGCCTTCGGTGCGCAGGCCCATCCGGTAAAGCGCGAGCGCGCGCTGCAGCGCGGGCACCGCGGCCACCCGATCGATCTCCTCGGGCGTCGGCGGCGCGACCTGCGGCGGGATCTCGAACGCGTGCCCGAGCTCCTCGGCGGCGAGCCGGCCGTAGAAATGGTATTCGTCGGCCAGGCTCTCGTAGAGCGCCTTGGCCTCGTCGGCCTTGCCGAGGGCCGCCTGCGCGCGCCCGAGCCAGTAGATCCACGCCGGATCCTTGCGCGCGCTCGGCGACATGCGCTCGATCGATCCCTTGACCTCGGCCCAGTTCAGCTCGCGCAGGGCAATGCGCGTGCGCCACGCGAGCTGGTCGTCCGAGAGCCGCATGTCGCCCGCTTTCACGAACCAGTCGAGGCTCTCGGGCAGGTGGTTGCGCGCCCCGTGGGTGGCGAGCATCGCCCACACGTACGCGTGGTCTTCGGCCGGGAAGCGCGCGAACAGGTCCTCCTGCCACAAGGTCGCGGCCGCCTGCGGGTCGTTCCGGGCGAGGCGCGAGATCGCGACGATCGCGAGCTCGCGCCCGAGCGGCGTGCCGACATCCACGCTCGGCTTCTCGAGATACTTCATCGGCGCGTTCAAAATGTGCGAGAAGCGCGCCGGCTCGAGCGTCTGGTCGCGCGGCAGCCACGCGAGCAGCTTCTTCGAGGCCTTCACCATGCCGCGCTCTTCGAGCAGCCGGATGCGCTCCCAGACCTGGCGCGTCGTGAGGCGCCCCGAGAGCATCAGGCTCTCGGCGAGCGGCACGCACGCGGCGGGCAGCTCCTTCGCGGCGTTCCACTGCGCCTGGAACTCGGTGTACGCGGTGTCGTCGCCCTCGCGCCAGCGGCCGAGCAGCGAGTAGCAGGCGACATCGGGGTCGGGATCGTCCCCCGAGGGCGCGCGATAATCCTGGCGGAACAGGTCCCAGCGCTCGCGCTTCGCGAGCAGCCGCAGCCATTCCTTGCGCATCTCGTCGCCGACGACGGTCTTGTCGTTGCGCGCGAGGAACTCGTGGACCTCCTCGGCCGAGGCGCTGTCCAGGCGCAGCCGAAGCTGCCAGAAGTCGCCGTAGGTCTCGAGCGGGGTGCCCTTCAGCTTCTCGACCGCCTTGCCGAGCTTCGCCTTGTTGTGCGACTGGTAGGCGTCGCGGGCGTTGAAGAAAGCGACGTCCTCCACCAACGACGACCTGGCCGCGGCGGCGATCGGGGCGAGCAGCAGCAGCCCCGCGAGGACGGCTCTGACCGGTGTTATAGTGCCTCCCTGAAATCGAGCGAAAAGCATAGCACAGCCATCACGCGTTTCCGCCGGAAACTGAACGGCTTCCGCGCATTTCTTGAGCTTGCATCACAACATGACTCCGTCCGAGGTTTACGCCTGGCGCAAAAGTGAGCGCCGCCGCCTGCTCGCCGCCCGGGAGGCTGTCGCCCCCGAGCAGCAGGAAGAGTGGCGCGCGCGCATCGATGCTCATCTACAACGTTTGTTCGGCGACTCGGTGCACGGCGTCGTCGCTTTCTGCTGGCCCTACCGCGGCGAATACGACGTGCGCCACTTCGCGGCCCAGCTGCGGCGGCTCGGCGCGGCCACCGCGCTGCCCGTGGTCGTCGCGCCCGGCCGGCCGCTCGCCTTCCGCAAATGGTATCCGGGGGTGAAGATGGCGCATGGTCCACTTGGCATCCCCTATCCGGAGGATTCGGAAGCGCTCACTCCGGACCATGTGCTCCTGCCGATGCTCGGCTGGGATGCCGGCGGCTATCGGCTCGGGTACGGCGGCGGCTTCTTCGATCGCACCCTGGCCGCCCTCGAGCGGCGCCCGCGGGTGATCGGGCTCGCGTACGAGCTGCAATACATCCCGACGATCCACCCCCAGCCGCACGACATCCCGCTCGACTACGTCGTCACCGAGCGCGGCGTGCACCGCCGCGAGGGCGATCAGCTGCGCTTCGTCGACTCGGGCGGACTCTCGTCGCCGGTCTGCTACGCGGGCGAAGTCGCGCCCGGGTATTTCGGCGAAGACCCGGGGAAGGTCTAGCCGAGGAACAGCCGATACGCCGGGTTGCGGCTCTCGTCGACGTACGGGTAGCCGAGGGTCGCGAGGAAATTCCGGAGGTCGCGCATCTCGCCGCGCGGCACCTGCATCCCGACCAGCACGCGACCGTAGTCGGCGCCCTGGTTGCGGTAGTGGAACAGGCTGATGTTCCAGTCGGTGCGCATGCTCGAGAGGAACTTCATCAGCGCGCCGGGCCGTTCCGGGAACTCGAAGCGGTAGAGCAGCTCCCCGGGCGCGCCGTTCGCGCCGATCCCCGCGGGCGCGTGGCCGCCGACCATGTGACGCAGGTGCAGCTTCGCCATCTCGTCGTCCGAGAGGTCGAGCGTCCTGAGCTCGTGGCGCTTCAGGCTCTTCACGATCTTCGCGGTCTCGGCGCGCCCGTGGACCTCGATGCCGACGAACACGTGCGCCTCGCGCGCGTCGGCGATGCGGTAGATGAACTCGGTGATGTTGCGCCCGCCCAGCGTCGCGCAGAACTTCTTGAAGCTGCCGGGTCGCTCCGGGATGGTGACCGCGAGGATCGCTTCCCGGTGCTCGCCCGACTCAGCCCTCTCCGCGACGAAGCGCAGCCGGTCGAAGTTGGTGTTGGCGCCCGAGGCGATCGCGACCAGCTTCCTGCCGCGCACGGCCGAGCGCTCGACGTAAGCCTTGGCGCCGGCAATCGCGAGAGCGCCGGCGGGCTCGAGGATCGAGCGCGTGTCCTCGAACACGTCCTTGATCGCCGCGCAGATCTCGTCGGTGTCGACGAGGATCACCCCGTCGACGAGCTCGCGACACAGGCGGAAGGTCTCCGCCCCGACCTTCTTCACCGCGACGCCGTCGGCGAACAGGCCGACGTGGTCGAGCGCGATCACGCGGCCCGCCGCCAGCGAGCGTGCCATCGCATCGGCGTCGACCGGCTCGACGCCGTACACCTTCACCTCCGGCGCGAGCCGCTTCACGTACGCCGCGATGCCGGCGATCAACCCGCCGCCGCCGATCGGGACGAAAACCGCGTGGATCGGCCGCGCGGTCTGCCGCAGGATCTCCATGCCGATCGTGCCCTGGCCCGCGATGACATCCGGGTCGTCGTAGGGATGGACGAAGGCGAGCCTGCGCGCGCGCTCCAGGCGCCGGGCCTCGGCGTAGGCTTCGTCGTAGGTGTCGCCCTCGAGCACGACCTCGCCGCCGCGCGCCCGGACGGCATCGACCTTGATCTTGGGCGTCGTGATCGGCATCACGATGGTCGCGCGGCACCCGAGCTTGCGCGCCGCGAGCGCCACGCCCTGCGCATGATTCCCCGCGGAGGCGGCGATCACGCCGCGCCCGAGGGCCGCGGGCTTGAGCCGCGTCATCTTGTTGTACGCCCCGCGGCATTTGAAGGAGAACACGGGCTGCATGTCCTCGCGCTTCAGTAGCAGCCGGTTGCCGAGCCGCGCCGAGAGGTTGGGCGCGAGCTCGAGCGGGGTCTCGACCGCGACGTCGTAGACGCGGGCTTTCAGGATGCGTTCGAGGTAGTCGTTGCGCATTTTTTCAAAAAAAAGAGACCCCCTCCGAGGGGGGGTCCCAAATACTGTACACGAGTCCCGGTTTTCTCTCTATTCTGTGCGCCGTGGAAGCCTTCTTCTCCGCCGAAGCGAGCCTGGCGTCGCTGCTGATCGCGACGTTTCTCGCCTCGACGCTGATCCCGCTGTCGTCGGAGCTGGTGCTCCTCGGCGTGCTCAAGCTGCACCCGGACATCGCCTGGCTCGCGCTCGTCGTCGCGACCACTGGCAATACGCTGGGCGGCATGACCTCGTACCTGATCGGCCGCTACTTCGGGTCCAAGAAGCCGCTCAAGCACGTCGAGCGCCTGCGCCGCTGGGGCGCGCCGGCGCTGTTCTTCGCGTGGCTGCCGTTCGTGGGCGATGCCCTGTGCATCGCCGCCGGCTGGCTCAAGCTCGACTGGCGCGCGACGACGGCTTACCAGGCGGCGGGACGCTTCGCGCGCTACTCCGCGATCGCGTTCGCCTTCGGCCTGACCGGTTAGAATTCCGCCGGGAGGTCGTCATGGCCAAGCGCGCGAAGGCGAAGAAGCAGCGGCCGTTCTGGGAGCGCGGCTTCCAGGCGCACGGCTACTGGCTGGGCAAGGAGCGGCTCGGCCGCGTCGCGCTCGGGCCCCGCGGCGAATGGGACGGCATCTACCGCTGGCAGGCGGGCAGTCGCGAAGGCCAGGCAAAAACCCTGAAGGAAGCGAAGCAGGCGGTCGAGCAGGCCGTGCTGATCGGCGCGAGTCAGCTGCAGCTGTTCGAGCAGTAGCCGGCTACGCCGCCGTGAGCTTCGCGTATTCGAGCGCGAGCCATTTCATGCCCTGTCGCCCGAAGTTCACCTGCAGCCGCGCGTCGGTGCCCGAGCCTTCCGCGCTGACGATCACGCCGTGCCCGAACTTGGGATGCATCACGGCCTGGCCGATGCGGAAGCCGTGGTCGGGCTTGTGCACCGGAGCGGACCGCTCCTCGGCCGGCGCCCACGCCGCGGGCTCGCGGCCCATCGGCTTGAACCGCGGCGTCAGCCAGCGTACCGCCTCCTTCGGGATCTCGTCGAGAAAGCGCGAGGCGACGTTGTAGCGCGTCTGCCCGTGCAGCAGGCGCGTCTGCGCGAAGGCGAGGTAGAGCCGCGTGCGCGCCCGCGTGATCGCCACATACATGAGGCGCCGCTCCTCCTCCAGGCCCTCGTCCTCCATGATGCTCTGCTCGTGCGGGAACAGCCCCTCCTCGAGACCGGTGATGAACACGGCGTGGAACTCGAGGCCCTTGGCCGAGTGCACCGTCATCATCTGCAGCGCGTCGACGCCCGCGGCCGCCTGGTTCTCGCCCGACTCGAGCGCGGCGTGGGCGAGGAAGGCGGTGAGCGGGTCGTTCGGCTCGGCCGCCGCGGTCGCGGGCGCCTCTGCGTCGGGCACGTCGACGACGCGCTCCTCCTGGGTAAACGCGGCCGCGGCGTTCACCAGCTCGTTCAGGTTCTCGACGCGGTCGGCGCCGTCCTTCTCGCTCTGGTAGTGCGCGACGAGGCCGCTGCGCGCGAGCATGGCGTCGACCGTCTCGGACAGCGGCAGCCCCTGCGTCTCGGCGCGCAGCGCGTCGATCATCTGCACGAAGGCGCCGGGCTTGCCGCCGGTCGCCTTCGCCGCCTGGACCAGGCTGCCGCCGGCGGCCTTGACGGTGTCCTGCAGCTGCTCGAGCGTTCGTGCGCCGATGCCGCGCGCGGGGAAGTTCACCACGCGCAGGAAGGCCGCGTCGTCGTCGGGATTCGCGACCAGGCGCAGGTACGCGAGCGCGTGCTTGATCTCCATGCGCTCGAAGAAGCGCAGCCCCCCGTAGACGCGGTACGGGATCCCTTGCGAGAACAGCGCGTGCTCGAGGATCCGCGACTGCGCGTTGGAGCGGTAGAGCACGGCGATGTCGGAGAGCCGCAGGCCCGAGCGCGCGAGCGCCTGCACCTCCTCGACCACCCAGGCCGCCTCGTAGCCGTCGGTCTGCGCCTCGTGGATGCGCACCGGCTCGCCCTCGCCCGCGGCGGTCCACAGGTTCTTGCCCAGGCGCTTCTTGTTGTGCGCGATGAGCGCGTTCGCCGCGGCCAGGATGTGCCCGTGCGAGCGGTAGTTCTGCTCGAGGCGTATGAGATTCTCGACCCGGAACTCGTGCTCGAACTGCGCCATGTTGCCGACGTTCGCGCCGCGGAAGGCGTAGATCGACTGGTCGTCGTCGCCGACGGCGAACACCGCGCTCCCCTGCGCCGCGAGCAGCTTCAGCCAGCGGTACTGCAGCCGGTTCGTGTCCTGGAACTCGTCGACCAGGATGTGGCGGAAGCGGCGCTGGTAGTGCGCCCGAAGGATCTCGTTGCGCGACAGCACCTCGAACGTGCGCAGCAGCAGCTCGGCGAAATCGACCGAGCCTTCGCGCTGGCACTGCTCGTCGTAGGCGGCGTAGATCTCGGCGTAGCGGCCGGCGAGCTCGTCGCCCGCCTCGACGGCGCCCGCGCGCAGGCCTTCCTCTTTCGCGTCGTTGATGAAGTACTGCACCTCGCGCGGGGGGAAGCGGTCCTCGTCGGCGTTCATCGCCTTCATGGCGCGCTTGATCGCCGCCAGCTGGTCCTGCGAGTCCATGATCTGGAACGCCTGCGGCAGCCCGGCATCGCGGTAGTGCGCGCGCAGGAAGCGGTTGCACAGGCCGTGGAAGGTGCCGATCCACATGCCGCGCGTGTTGATCGGCAGCATCGCCGAGAGGCGCGTCGTCATCTCGCGCGCCGCCTTGTTCGTGAAGGTCACGGCGAGGACCTGGCCCGGGCTCGCGTTGCCGGTCTGGATCAGCCAGGCGATGCGCGTCGTGAGCACGCGCGTCTTGCCGCTTCCCGCGCCCGCGAGGATCAGCGCGGACTGGCCGGGGAGCGTGACGGCGGCGAGTTGCTCGGGGTTGAGGTGTTCGAGGAGCGACATCGGGGCTGCGGCAAAGCCCCGATTTTACAAAACGCGGAGATCAGCCGGCGACTTTATAGTCGCGCAGCTTCCCCTGGTCCTTCAGGCTCTTCGCGGCCGCGTCGGCATCGGCTTTGCTCGCGAAGCTCGTGAGCTGCACGGTGTAGACGCGCTTGTCGTTCACCTTGGTCGGCTGCAGCTCGGCGGCGTAGCCGGCCGCGCGGATGTCCTCGTAGGTCTTCAGCGCCGCAGCCGCCGATTTCGACGACACGACGATCCGCCATTTTCCGCCGCGCCGCGCGACGCCCTTGCCCGCCTCGGTCTCGGTCTCCGCCGCCCAGACCTTCAGCTGCTCGGGCGGAACCGGGGCGACCGGCTGCGACTGGTCCTTCTCGCGGATGTAGAACGTCAACGATTTGTCCAGGGTCATCGCCGCCTCGCCCGGCGGCGTGACTTCGATCTTGCCCTCGATCAGGCAAACGATCTGCTTGTCGGCGGCCGACTTCCCCCAGAGGTCGGTGCCGCGGATGCCCGCGGTGACCGTGCCGATCGTGACGGCCACGTCGCGCTTGCCGCGGAACTTCGCGAGCGCCTCGGTCGTGAACCGGAACGCGCCCTGGATCACCTTGAGCGCCGCGTGGAAGGTGCGGTCCTTGCCGAGCAGCGCGCTTTCGATCGCCACCGCGCCGTTCTCGCCCATCTTCACCACGCTGCCGTCGGGCGTGCCGACCCACAGGCGCGCGTTCGCGCCGGTGTGCAGCTCGTCGTGCTGCTTGAGCGGCATGCCGGGCGCCGCGGGGATCTTGCCGCCGTCGCGCGCGATCCACGCTGGCGCCTGGACCGCCTGCACCACCGAGCCGGGCGGCGGCGCCGCCTGCGCCTTGCGCGCGGG
>DATDMW010000236.1:0-8117 GCA_036518595.1 Burkholderiales bacterium | reverse complement strand
GATCAGGGACCCAACCCGCAGCTCGCTCCGCTCGGCCAGGTCGCCGCCGTCGATCACCACATCGATTTCACCCAGCAGACCGCGCTCACGCCCGCGGGCCTCGGCTCGTTCGACTCGTTGAACGACATGCCGGCGCCCGAGGTGTCGCTCGCGAACACGCCGGTGATCCACGTCGCGATCCCCGATCTCGGCATCGACGACGTGTTCGACGGCCCGGTGACGACGACGATGGTGAACGGCCTGCGCGTCGACACCTCCTCGAAGTCGGACGCCACCACGCGCCGCACCGTCACCTACCTCGCGCCCGACGCGGCGAGCACCAACCCGCTCAAGCTGCAGTTCTCGAGCCTCGGCGTCTGGAACACGACCGACATCGCGAGCGGGCAGATGACGAACGCGGCCGCGTTCTCGGTCGGCACGCGCACGCTCGGCACCGACATCCCGACCAACGGCACCGCGACCTACAACGGCGCGATGCTCGGCGTCGCGGTCGAGGGCACGAGCCAGTACTCGGTGACGGGCAACGCCTCGGCGCTCGCCGACTTCCGCGCCCGCTCGATCGGAGTCCAGACCTCGAGCTCGGTGCGCACCGACCTGGCGACCGGCGCGTCCAGCGCGGCCCCCGGCTACAACATGACCGGCACGCTGACCTACCCGGCCGCGACCAACGCGCTCTCGGGCACGATGACCACCGCGGACGGCAAGACCGGCACCGCGAGCGGCAACTTCTACGGCCCGCAGGCGGCCGAGCTGGGAATGACGTTCAACCTGAAGTCCCAGACCGGCACCCTGGTGGGCGGAGCGGCGCTGAAGCGCTAGTCCTTCGACAAGCTCAGGACGAACGTCCTGTCACACGGGCGCGCCATGCTGTAGCGCATGGCGCGTCCGCTGCGCTTCCTCCTCCTCGCCTGGGCGCTCGCGCTCGGCTGCGCGCACGCCCAGGATCCCGAGCCGCCGACCCTCAACCTGACGATCGAGCAGGCGACGCAGCTCGCCACCGAGCTGCTCGAGCAGGGCAAGCTCGACCCGGCCGAGCGCCTGATCGCGCGGCTGCGCGCCGCGCCCGAGCCCTCGCTGCAGGTGCTGTTCCTCTCGGGGCACCTGAAGCTCGCGCGCGGCGACGTCGCCGGCGCGGTCGAGGAGTTCCGCCGCATCCTGAACCGCGATCCGACCGCGGTGCGCGTGCGCCTCGACCTCGCGCTCGCGCTCTACCGCGAGCGCGACTACCCGGCCGCGCTCTACCACTTCGAGCTCGCGCTCTCGACCGACCTGCCGCCGCAGGCGAAGGCGAACGCGCTGCGCTTCGTGCGCGACATCCGCCAGCGGCAGAGCTACTGGACGCTCGATGTCGCGATCGTGTCCGACTCGAACGTCAACTACGCGACGCGCGCGACCGACGTGCCGATCGGCGAAGCCCGGTTCCAGCTGAACGAGGACGCGCGCGCGAAGGCGGGAACGGGGCTGATGGTGACGCTCGGCGGGCGCAAGAGCTTCGGCCCCGGGCTCGACAACTACGTCAACCTCTACACCGAGGACACCAACTTCAAGGGGCACCGCTTCGACCTGTTCTACGGCGCGCTCACCGTCGGGCACACCTTCGCGTTCGCGAGCCACGACGTCTTCTTCGAGGCGGGCGGCCACTACGCGAACTACGGCGAGCGCTCGCTCTACGACGGCACCCTCGCCAAGCTCGGCGACAACTGGCGCGTGCGGCCCGACACGCGGGTCACAACTACGCTCGAGGCACGCGAGCTGCGCTACCAGGACTTCGGCTTCCTCACCGGGAACCAGTACGCGCTCAACCTCGACTGGACGCGCGCGCTCCACGGCAGCACGCTGCTGCGGCTCGGAAGCTCGGTCATCAAGCAGGAGGCGCAGGCGCTGTCGTCGGCGTACGACGCGCAAGGGCTGCGCGGCGAAGTGCAGACCGAGCTCGCGAGCGCGTGGACCGTCGGCATGCGCGCCGAGACCTACTGGTTCCGCTACGACGCGCCCGATCCGCTCTTCGGCGCGACGCGCCACGACCGGCGCTCGCTGCTCGAGGCGACGCTGCTGCGCCGCGACCTGCGCTGGCACGGGTTCTCGCCCAAGCTCATCGTCGGCTACAACGTCGGCGTGTCCAACATCCCGCTGTTCGCGTTCGACCGCAGCTACGTGCGGCTCGCGTTCACCCGGCAGTTTTGACGCCCGTAGTCCGTTCGGACCATGCCGCGGGGGGCGCTGCCGGCACGCCGCGGCCGCACACTGTCCCGCTCCCAGCGACGCAAGAAGACGAACGACCGTGAAATCGCGCTGGCTGAATCGCGCCCTTCGATGCCTGCTCGCCGCGGCCGTCGCGGCGGGCTGCTGCGCGGCGCTCGCGCAAGGCGGGCCGGTGCCCGCGCCGAAACCCGACGACAAGGCGAAGGCCGCCGCGAAGCCCGAGCCGCCCAGGCCCGAAGCGGTCCCGCTCGCCGACGCGCCGCGGCGCGCCGAGGACGCGTCGAACCTGCTCGGCGACCTGCGCGAGGAGGCGGGCGACGACTCGACCGCCCGGGGCGTCGAGAGCGACTTGCGCGTGCTCACGCGCGAGATCGACGCGCGCCTGGTCGACAACCGCCGGGCCGTCGCGCGCACCTCGTCGATCGAGACGCTGCGCCGCATCGAGGCGCGCTGGGCGCCGCTGCGTCGCAACCTCGCCGAGCTCGCGCGCCGGCTCGCCGCGCGCATCGAGCGCCTCGACCGCGAGGCGGCGCAGGTCGACGATGCCGCGGCGACCTGGGCGAAGACGCTCGAGGAGAGCCGCACCGAGGCGCCGCCCGAGATCGTCAAGCGGCTCGAGGCGCTCGCGGGCGAGATCGCGCGCACGCGCACCACGATCGGCGCCCAGCGCGCGCGCCTGCTCGCGCTGCAGAACCGCGTCGCGACCCAGGACGGGCGCATGGCCGACGCGATCGCGGCGGCGCGGCGCGCGCGCGAGGATCTCGAGGAGAATATCTTCGAGCGCGACAGCCCGCCGCTCTGGGCCGCGGCCTCCGCCGGGCCGAGCTTCGCCGAAGAGGCGCGGCGCTCGCTGGCATCGCAGGCGTCCGCGGTCGAGGCCTACGCCGAGCGCCAGTCGGAACGCATGGCGGCGCACGCCCTCGCCTTCGTCGCGCTCACCGCGTTCCTGTACTGGACGCGCCGGCGCGTGCGCCGCTGGCTCAAGGACGAGCCGCGCCTCGCCGACACCGGCGCCATCTTCGACGTCCCGGCGGCGACCGCGCTCCTGGTGACGCTCGCCGGCGGCTTCCGCCTCTACCCGGACGCGCCCGTGCTGCTGTACGCCTCGATGGGCGCGCTCGTGCTCGCGCCGGCGGTGATCATCCTGCGGCGGCTGATCGAGCGCGGCATGTACCCGGTGCTGTACGCGCTGGTCGCCTTCTACGTCGTCGACCAGGTGCGCCTGATCGCGGCGCCGCTGCAGCTCGCGCCGCGGCTCATCGTGTTCGCGGAGATGGTCGGCGCGGTCGTCTTCTCGGGGTGGCTGCTCGCGCGCTCGGGGCCCGCGGCGCGCGCGGCCGCGCGGGACTCGCCCGACCAGGCGCTGCGCTCGGGCGCGATCCTGCACTGGGCGGGATGGGCGGCGCTCGCGCTCGCGATCGTGTCGCTCGCCGCCAACATGCTGGGCTACGTCGGGCTGGCGAACCTGCTCGGCAACGCGCTGCTCGCGACCGCGTACGCCGCCGTCATGCTCTACGCGCTGGTCGAGATCGCCGACGGCCTGTTCGTGATGGCGCTGCACCTGCCGCCGTTTACGCTGCTCGGGGCCGTGAAGCGCCACCGGGCGCTGATCTCGCGGCGGGTGCTGCGCTTCATGCAGTGGGCGGCCGCGGGCCTGCTCGTGCTGTTCGCGCTCGACCGGCTCGGACTGCGCGACCGCCTGTTCAAGAGCGCGCAGGAGATCCTCATCGCCGAGAGCCGCTGGGGCGCGATCCGGGTCTCGCTCGCCGACCTGCTCGAGTTCGCCGTGTCGGTCTGGGCGGCGTTCCTGCTGTCGCGCTTCGTGCGCTTCCTGCTCGAGGAGGACGTGTACACGCGCTTCAACATGCGCCGCGGCATGCCGTACGCGATCTCGACCATGCTCAACTATGTGATCCTGATCGTGGGCTTCCTCGCGGGCGTCGCCGCGCTCGGCTTCGACATGACGAAGTTCACCATCCTCGCGGGCGCGTTCTCGATCGGCGTGGGCTTCGGGCTGCAGAACATCTTCAACAACTTCGTGTCGGGCCTGATCCTGCTCTTCGAGCGGCCGGTGAAGGTCGGCGACGTGATCCAGATCGAGGACTCCTCGGGCATCGTCGAGCACATCGGCATCCGCGCGAGCACCGTGCGCACGACCACGGGCTCCGAGATCATCGTGCCGAACGGCAAGCTCATCTCGGAGCGCGTGGTCAACTGGACGTTCTCGAGCCACGAGCGCTCGATCCAGCTGCCGATCGCCGTGCCGATCGGGACCGACCTGCCGTCGGTGATCCGCGTGCTCCAGGAGGTGGCGCGGCAGTGCGAGCCGATCGCGAAGACCCCGCCGCCGAAGGCGATCGTGGTGCGCATGGGCCCGGACTGGCTCGGGCTCGAGCTGCACGCCTGGACCGAGCGCGTCGACCAGTGGATGGAGATCCGCAGCGATCTCGCCGTCGCCGCCGCCGCCGCGCTCGCACAGGCCAAAATAACCGTGCGCTGAGCGGCGCAGGGTAATCCCGCTGGTTCCAAAAGGCTAGAACGCCACGGGGCCCGGACACGATGCCGACAGCCCGGGCCGGCGAAAATCGCGATTGCGCATCATCCGAGCGCTCGACGAGATGCTGTTGACCCGAAACCCGACCGGCGCCACGCACGCAGCGGTTCCGATTCCCGATCCCGCGCTCCGCCGCCGTCGGACCGGCAGCGCTCGCCCGCCGGCGTTCGTGCTCGGCGGCATCAACCTCGTGCGGCCGCTCGCGCTCGCGGGCATCCCGGTCGTGCTCGGCACCGACGACGAGGAGGAGCCGGCGCTGCGCTCGCGCCACGTCGGCGAGACGTGCCGGCTCCCGTCCCCGGTCACCGCGCCGCGCGAGGCGGTCGATGCGCTGCTGCGGGCCGGCGCGCTGCTGCGCTATCGCGTCGGCGCGCGCCTGCCGCTCGTGGTCGGCCGCGACGACTGGCTCGGGCTGCTCCACCGCAACCGCGCGGCGATCGAGCGCCACTTCGTGTTCCTCGCGAACGACCCGGAGCTGGGCGAGGCGCTGCTCGACAAGTCGCGCTTCCACGCGGTCGCGCTCGAGCGCGGGCTGCCGGTGCCGCGGCGCTTCGACTGGACCGACGAGGATGCGCTGCGAAGGCACGCCGGGCCCGTGATCGCCAAGCCGCGCCTCAAGCTGCACTGGAGCGAGTCGCCGGCGCTGCGCGCGCTGAACGGCCGCTACGGCAAGGGCGTCCTCTACCCCGGGCCCGACGCGCTGCTCGCCGACGAGCGGTTCGCGCCGTTCCGCGAGCTGTTCCTGGTGCAGGAGTACATCCCGGGGAGCGACGAGGCGCTCGTGTCGTATCACGGCCTCACCGACGAGCACGGCTGCGTGCTCGGCTCCTTCGTGGGACGCAAGCTCAGGACCTCGCCGCCGCGCACCGGCGACAGCTCGCTGATCGAGCTGGTGCGCGACGACGCGGCCGAGGCGGCCGGCCGGCGCATCGTCGAGGCGCTCGGCCTGAAGGGCCCGTTCAAGCTCGACCTCAAGCGCGACGAGCGCGACGGCAGGATCTGGCTGATCGAGGTCAACGCGCGCTTCAGCCTGTGGAACTATCTCGGCGCGGTGAACGGCGTCAACCTGCTCGCGCTCGCTTACGAGTACCTCGTCGAGGGCGCGCGCCCCCGCCCCACCGGCTACCGCACGCGCACGCGCTGGCTCGACCTCGCGCTCGACTACAAGGCCTACCGGCAGCTCAGGGCCGAGGGCGCGCTCAGCACGCGCGAGTGGCTGCGCTCGATCGTCTTCGCGCGCAAGGTCCATTCCGTGTTCCGCTGGAACGATCCTTGGCCCGCGTGCCATCGCTGGCTCGCGTGGGGGCGCCGCAAAGTCGGGCGATGGCTGTCTACGGCCTCGTAGCCGACATCCACGGCAATCTCGAGGCGCTCGAGGCCGCGCTCGCGGCGCTCGACGCGCGCGGCGTGCGCCGCATCGTCTGCCTCGGCGACCTGGTCGGCTACAACGCCGACTCCGACGCGGTGGTGCGCGTGCTGCGCGAGCGCGGCGCCGAGTGCATCGCCGGCAACCACGAGCTGATCGGCATCGGCCGGCTCGGGACCGGCAAGTGCAGCGACGCCACCGCGTACGCGCTCATGCGCACGCGGCGCACGCTCGCGCCCGGGACGCGCGCCTTCCTCGCCGCGCTGCCCGCGAGCCGCGTGCTCGAGGGGCGCTTCGCGCTCGTGCACGGCGGCGTCGACGATCCCGAGCAGTACCTGCGCTCCTCCGCCGCGGTGCTCGACAACGCCGCGCGACTCGCGCGCCGTTTTCCCGGCGTCCCCGTGTGCTTCTTCGGCCACACGCACGAGCCCGGCGTGTTCGCGGTCGAGGACGGCGCGGTGCGGCGCATCGCCGGCGTCGACGAAGCGCGGCTCGCGCCGGGGCCGTTGTATTTCGTGAACCCGGGATCGGTCGACGCCGCGCGCAAGCGCGACGCGCCCGCCGGCGCCGTCCGGTGCGCCGAGTTCGCCGTGCTAGACTCCGGCGCGATGCGCGTCGAGTTCCTCCGCGTGCCGTACGACCACGCGGCCGCCGAGGCGAAGGCGCTCGCGGGCGGCTATCGCATGAGCCGCGCGCGAGCGCGTTGGATGCGCCTCGGCCGCCGCGTACGCTCCGCCGCGTCGCGGCTCGCGTCCCAGGTCGGAGCCTGACGTCGGAGTCGAGCGATGGAACCCAATGCCAAGAAGATCGAGGCGCTGGTGCGCGAGCTGCTGAAGGAGCTCGGCGAAGACCCCGGGCGCGAGGGCCTGCGCGACACGCCGATGCGCGTCGCCAAGTCGCTCGCCTTCCTCACGCACGGCTACCGGCTGCCGCTCGAGCAGGTGATCAACAACGCGCTGTTCACGCAGGACACGAGCAGCATGGTGATCGTCAAGGACATCGAGCTCTACAGCCTGTGCGAGCACCACATGCTGCCGTTCTACGGCCGCTGCCACATCGGCTACATCCCGAACGGCAAGGTGTTCGGCGTCTCGAAGCTCGCGCGCATGGTCGACATGTACGCGCGCCGCCTGCAGCTGCAGGAGCGGCTCACCGAGCAGATCTCGCAGCAGGTGATGGACTCGATCGGCGCCAAGGGCGTGGGCGTGATGATCGAGGCGCGCCACCTGTGCATGATGATGCGCGGGGTCGAGAAGCAGAACTCGACCATGGTGACGTCGTCCGTGCTCGGGGTGTTCCGCGAGTACGCCGCCACGCGCGAGGAGTTCATGTCCCTGATCGGGCGCCGCTAGGCCGTTACAAATCGATACCGCTCGCGCCCCGGGTTCGGCGCACAATGACGCGCACGGATCCCGCAAAGGAACGACCATGAAGAAAATCGCGATTCTCGCCCTGGCCGGGGCGGCGCTCGCGGCCGCCTGCGGGCTCGCGCAGGCGCGCGTCGTGTTCGGCATCGGCATCGGCGTGCCGATCTGGGGCGCGCCCTTCTACCCTTATCCGTACGGCCCGTATTACGACCCGTACTACTATCCGCGCACGGTGGTCGTACAGCCGCAGCAGCCGCAGCGCTACATCGAGCAGTCCTCGCCCGACAGCGGCTATTGGTACTACTGCGCCGAGTCGAAGGCCTACTACCCGTACGTCAAGGACTGCCCGGGCGGCTGGCAGCGCGTCTCGCCGACGCCGCGCTAGCGCGACGCGCGCATCGCGTCGCGCCGCTTCGCCGTCGCCGCGGCATCGATCTCGAGCGTCTCGCCCTTCAGCACCACGCCGTAGCGCTCGCGCGCGGCCTCCGGCGTGACGTAGCCCTCGAGCACGTCGGCGCGCACGCGCTCGGCGTCGCGCTCCCACGGCGCGCCGAAGCCGCCGCCGCCCGCGGTGCGCACCGTCTCGACGTCGCCTTTCGCGAGCGGGAAATACTCGCACTTCGCCGGC
>DATDMW010000235.1:0-2895 GCA_036518595.1 Burkholderiales bacterium | reverse complement strand
AGGCCGGCATCCCGGTCATGCTCTACGCCATCGGCGCCGGGCCGCTGAAGGACCCGGCGGCGCAGGTCCTCGTGCGCGACTGCCTCGAGCCGGTCGAGCTCGTGACGGTGCGCGAGCGGCGCGCCGGCAAGATCCTCGAGGACGCGGGGGTCAACCGCGACATCGTCGTGACCGCCGACCCGGCGCTGCTGCTCGAGCCCGAGCCGCTGCCCGAGGGCGCGCTCGCGCAGGAGGGGCTGGACGGCTCGAAGAACCTGATCGGCATGTCGGTGCGCGAGCCCGGCGTCGCGGCGCCCGGCCTCGACGAGGAGGTCTACCACGCGCTGCTCGCGAATGCGGCCGATTTCATGGCCGATCGCTTCGACGCGCACATCGTGTTCGTGCCGATGGAGCACTCCGTGCTCGACACCCAGCACAGCCACGCCGTGATCTCGCGCATGCTGCGCGCGCAGCGGGCCACCGTGCTGAAGGGCGAGTACACCCCGGGACAGGTGCTGTCGCTGATGGGGCACTTCAGCTTCGCGCTCGGGATGCGGCTGCACTTCCTGATCTTCGCCGCGCTCCAGGGCGTGCCCTTCGTCGCGCTGCCCTACGCGAGCAAGGTGTCGGGCTTCCTCGAGGACCTGCAGCTCACGGCGCCGCCGCTCAAGCTCGTGAACGCCGGGCGCCTCATCGCCTATCTCGACCAGTGCTGGGACGGCCGGCGCGAGATGCGCGAGCGCATCTCCGAGGAGCTGCCCGCGCTCAAGGAGCGCGCGAAGGAGACGCACCGCCTGGCGATGGAGCTGCTCGCGCGCCGCGAGCCGCGCCGGGAGCCGCAGGCGGCCTGAGCTCCGTGCCCGCGCTGTCCCGCCCCGAGCAGCCGCGCTCGGTCGAGCTGCCGCCTCGCACCGGGACGCTCGCCGCCGAGACCGACGTGCTCGTCGTGGGCGGCGGGCCCGCGGGACTGGGCGCGGCGGTCGGCGCCGCCGACGCCGGCGCGCGTGTCGTGCTCGCCGAGCGCTACGGCTTTCTCGGCGGCAACGCGACCGCCGCCCTCGTGATGCCGCTCATGTCGTTCCACACGCAGAAGCATTCGCGCGAGAAGACCGGCGCCACGACGCTGCTTCCGACCGACCACGGGCCGGGCGACCCCATCGTCGCGGGCGTGCTGAAGCGCCTGCTCGAGCGGCTGGTGCGCTCGGGAGGCGCGATCCGGCCCTCGCTCGAGACCGGCTACGTGGTGCCCTTCGACCCCGAGTGGTTCAAGATCTGCGCGCTCGATCTCCTCGACGAGGCGGGGGTGCAGTTCCTGCTGCACGCGTTCGCCGGCGACGTGGTGTGCGAGCCCGGCGACGGCTGCCGGCTCTCGGGCGTGGTGTTCGAGACCAAGTCCGGGCCGATGCTCGTCCGCGCCCGCGTGATCGTCGACTGCACCGGCGACGGCGACATCGCGGCGCGGGCGGGAGCGCCCTTCGAGATCGGGCGCTTCGACGGCCTGACGCAGCCGATGACGCTGATGTTCCGCATGGTCGACTTCGAGCGCGCGGCGTTCGAGTCCTACGTGCGCGCGCATCCCAAGGAATGGCGCGGCGTGCACGGGCTGTGGGACCTGGTGCGCAAGGCGACGGCCGCGGGGGAGCTCGAGCTCGCGCGCGAGGACATTCTCTTCTTCGCCACGCCGCACGAGCGCGAGCTCTCGGTCAACACGACGCGCATCACGCGAGTGCTAGGCGTCGACGTGTGGGACCTCTCTTACGCCGAATGGCGCGGCCGCCAGCAGATGCGCCAGATCGCCGCGTTCCTGCGCAAGTACGTTCCCGGCTTCGAGCGCGCCTACGTCGCCCAGAGCGGCGTCACGGTCGGCGTGCGCGAGACGCGCCGCATCGCCGGCGACTACGTGCTCACCGCGGACGACGTGCTCGGCGCGCGCAAGTTCGGCGACGCGATCGCGCGCGGCGCGTATCCCGTCGACATCCACAACCCCGAGGGCAAGGGCACGATCCTCAGGCACCTGCCGCCGGGCGAGGCCTACGACATCCCGCTGAGGTGCCTCTTGCCGCACGCGGTCGACAACCTGCTGGTCGCGGGCCGCTGCATCTCGGGCACGCACGAGGCGCACTCGTCCTACCGCGTGATGCCGATCGTCATGGCCACCGGGCAGGCCGCCGGCGTCTGCGCCGCGCTCGCGGCCCGGGCGTCGCGCGCGCCGCGCGCCGTCCCGGCGCGCGAGGTCCAGCGCGAGCTCGTGCGCCAGGGCGCGAGCCTGCGCAAGGACGTCCTCGCCGGCGCCGAGCTCGCCGAGCATTCCTGAGCGGCGTGGTCCCGTCGGCGCATTGAGCGAGCCATCGCGCCGGAACTGCAGTCCAAGCACGGAAGGGGAAGCCATGGATCGCATATCGGACAGCGCCGCCATTCGCGAGACCGCAAGCTCGCCGCTCGCGGGCGCCGTCGTCGTCATCACCGGCGCGTCGAGCGGCATCGGCCGCGCCGCCGCCCACGCTTTCGCGCGCGAGGGCGCCTGCGTCGTGCTCGCCGCGCGGCGCGAAGGCGCGCTCGAAGACGCGGCTGCCGAGTGCGCCGCGCTCGGCGCTGCCTCCGCGCTCGCCGTTCCCACCGACGTCGCCGACGCAGACGCCGTCGAGCGTCTCGCCGAGCGCGCGGAGAGCGCCTTCGGGCGCATTGACGTGTGGATCAACAACGCCGGGGTCGCGCTCCTCGGCCGCGTCGAGGAGGTGCCGCTCGCGGACTTCAGGCGCGTGCTCGACGTGAATCTGTTCGGCTACGTGCACGGCGCGCGCGCGGCGCTGCGCCGTTTCCGCGCGCAGGGCCGGGGCGTGCTCATCAACAACGCGTCGATACTCGGGCTCGCCGGATGGCCTTACGCGAGCGCCTACGTCGCGAGCAAATTCGCGA
>DATDMW010000234.1:0-5621 GCA_036518595.1 Burkholderiales bacterium | reverse complement strand
CACGTTCACCTACGTCGCCGAGATGCATTTCGATCCACAGGGCCGCACGAAATACGTGGCGACCTACCCCGACCGCTGCGCGCTCCGGCCGGTGCCGTGCCGCTAGGGTGATTTGATATAATCCGCGCTTCGCGCCCGTAGCTCAGTTGGATAGAGTACTTGGCTACGAACCAAGGGGTCGTGGGTTCAAATCCTGCCGGGCGCGCCACATTCCAGCGGTCTCCGACGGCCCGGAGCGGCAGCGCTCCGGGCCGTTTCGCTTGAATCGTCCGCCGCTGCAGCGAGCTGCGGAAGCCATCTAGAGCAGAGGCCACGATGGACTGGCTCCTCGACCCGCAGGCCTGGATCGCGCTCGCGACGCTGACCGCGCTCGAGATCGTCCTCGGCGTGGACAACATCATCTTCATCAGCATCCTGGTCGGCCGCCTGCCCGACCGGGAGCGCCAGCGCGCGCGGGTCGTCGGGCTCGCGCTCGCGATGCTGACCCGAATCCTGCTGCTGCTGACGCTCGCCTGGATCATGACCCTGACGCGGCCGCTGCTCGAGGTCGCCGGCCGCGGCGTGTCGGGGCGCGACCTCATCCTGTTCTGCGGCGGGCTGTTCCTGCTGTGGAAGAGCGTGCACGAGATCCACAACTCGCTCGAGGGCGAGGCGGACTCGGGCGGCGGGGCGAAGCGCGCCGGGTTCGCCGCGGTGATCGCGCAGATCGCCGTCATCGACATCGTGTTCTCGCTCGACTCGGTCATCACCGCCGTCGGCATGGTCGACCAGGTCCCGGTGATGGTGTCGGCCATCGTGCTCGCGGTCGCGGTCATGATGTTCGCCGCCCGGCCGATCGGCGACTTCGTCGACCGGCACCCGACCATCAAGATGCTCGCGCTGTCGTTCCTCATTCTCGTCGGCTTCGCGCTGGTCGCCGAGGCGTTCAACGTCCACGTGCCGAAGGGCTACATCTACTTCGCGATGGCGTTCTCGGTCGGGGTCGAGATGCTCAACCTGCGGGTGCGCGCCCGGCGCGGCGAGCCGGTGCGTCTGCACCGGGGCGGTCCGGACCCTTGAAACGGGCGCCGTGCGGCGGCATGTTGGAACCACCATGAGCGGCAAGGACGTCACCGACGCCAGCTTCGAGAGCGACGTCATCGAGGCTTCGCGCAGGTTGCCGGTCGTGGTCGACTTCTGGGCGCCCTGGTGCGCGCCGTGCCGGGCGCTCAAGCCCGTCCTCGAGAAGCTCGCCGCCGAGCACGAGGGTGAGTTCGTGCTCGCGAAGCTGAATACCGACGAAAATCCGGACACGGCGGCGCGCTTCGGGATCCGCGGAATACCCGCGGTGAAGGCCTTCCGGGACGGCAAGGTCGCGGCGGAGTTCACCGGCGCCGTGCCCGAGTCCTCGGCTCGCGCCTTCCTGGGAAGGGTCCTGCCGACGCCGGGCGACAAGCTGCGCGTCGCCGCTTCCGCGGCGATCGCGGCGGGAGACCCGCAAGCGGCCGAGGCGCGTCTGCGCGAGGCTTTGCACGCGGAGCCGGCGCTCCAGGCCGCGCGCGTGGATCTTGCCGAGCTGCTGATCGCGCGCGAGGCGTGGCCCGACGCCGAGGCGCTCCTCTCCGAGCTGCCCGAGCACGAGCGCGACGATCGCGCGCAGAATCTCGCGAGCCGGGTCGAGCTGTGGCGCGCCGCGCGCGAGCTCCCGGACGCCGCCGAGCTGCGCCGGCGTCTCGACGCCGCGCCCGGCGATCCGGACGCGAGGCTGCGTCTCGCCGAGCGGCTCGCCGCGGACGGGGATTTCGAGGCCGCGCTCGAGCAGCTCCTCGACGTCGTGCGCGCCGTCCGCGGGCCGGCGCGCGACACGGCGCGCAGGACCATGCTGCGCGTGCTCGTGCTCGCCGCGGGCGATTCCGACCTCGTCGCGCGCTACCGGCGGCTGCTCGCGAGCGCCTTGAACTGATTCACGGCGACCCGGGCGCGGGGGATGGCGCGGCGCGCGCTTTTACGGCACAATCTTTGCAGTCAAAAACGACGAGGACAGTGCCGGAGACATCGCATGCCGGGTGAAGTACCGCTGATTCTGACGCTCGACAATCACGGCGTGCCGCATCGCTGGGTCACGTGGCAGCAGGCCTGCTTCTACTACGCGAAGAACCTGGTCGCGTGGACCCTGGGCGCGGAGTCGTTCACTTTCTACGGCGGCGTCTCGCGCGCCACCGGCGAGCGCTCCAGTATCACCGCGCACTCGATCATCGCGATCAAGGGCCGCGCGATGGCGATGAAGGGCTTCAACCAGGTTCCGCCGCTCAACAACCGCGAGCTGTTCCGGCGCGACCGGCACGTCTGCGCGTATTGCGGCGGCGAGTTCTCGTTCCTGCGCCTGACGCGCGACCACATCCGGCCGGTGTCGCGCGGCGGGGGCGACCACTGGATGAACGTGGTGACGGCCTGCCGCGCGTGCAACGGCATCAAGCGCAACCGCCTGCCCGAGGAGGCGGGCCTCGAGCTGCTCTACGCCCCCTACGTGCCCAACAAGGCCGAGTACCTGATCCTCACGAATCGAAAGATCCTCGCCGACCAGATGGAGTTCCTGGTCCAGCACGTCTCGCACCACAGCCGCGTGGCGAGGCTCGCGGCCGCCTGAGCCGCCGCTCGTCGGCTTCTTTGCCGGACTTCTGGCGCAACTCCGGGTTTCACCTTCTCGAGCGCGACGCCGACGGACGTCTGCGCGTCACCGACGACTTCCTGCGCGCGTACCTGCTGCGGCCGGAGATCCGCCCGGTCGACGAATCGGGGCCGCACGAGATCGCGCTCCACGATTCACTCATGGATGATCCGCGGCGCGACGTGGGCGAGAGCGAGCTCGCGCGCATCGAGGACGTGGACGCGCGCGACAACTACCGCGTCTTGCTCCGGTTCCTCGACCGGCTGAAGCGGTCCGCGTCGCTCGAGGCCTGCTACGCCGGCCTCTTCGCCGGCGGCAACGTCGACGCGCCGCCGCTCTTTCTCGATCAGCTGGCGCAGATCATTCTGCGCAACGTTCTCGACGGCTGCGACGACGCGCTCGAAGCGCGCGCCGCCGAAGTGTTCTACCGCGAGCAGAAGGCGAACACCGACGGCGGCGTCGTGATGCTCGCCGATCTCGAGACGGTCGAGATGCACGCGTCGGGCGGCACGTACGGGAGCCTGGGGCGCCTCATCGTCGAGGCGCAGACGCCGCTCTCGACGGTCAATCTCGACGTGCTCGACACGGAGAACGCGGCGATGTACTGGCTGCGGGATCAGCGCCACGATTTCGTGATCAGCCTGAACTTCGGGCGCGCCGCGAGCAAGGCCTTCTGCCGCGCCGTCGAGAAATGGATCCGGCATTTCTTCGATGTCGAGGTGCGCGTCGAAGCGCTGCGCGCGATCGAGGATCGGCGCTGGGCGTGGCACGTCGGGCTGGACGCGGAGTCGACCGCGATCCTCAACGATCTCTGGCGCGGCGAGGAAGTCGAGCCCGGACGAATGCGCCGCGTGCTCGCGCTGTTTCGCATGGACTTCGCCGACGCGGGCGTCGTGCGGCCGGACGTCGCCGGGAAGCCGGTGTACCTGGCGCTGTCGATGGACGAAGCGAGCGTCGTCCGGATGAAGCCGCAGAATCTTCTGCTGAACCTGCCGCTCCTCCAGGCATGAGCGCGGCGCCCGGACCGGACGCGGCGCCCGGGTACTGGCTGCGCGCGAAGCGCGCGCTCTCGAAATCCGATCCGGTGATGGCGGGGATCATCCGCTCGCATCCGAGGATCTTCCTGCGCCCGCGGGGCGAGCCGTTCACGACGCTCGCGCGCGCGATCGTCGGCCAGCAGATCTCGGTGAAGGCCGCGCAGAGCGTCTGGGACCGGTTCGCCGCCTGCGTCGGCGAGGTCACGCCGGAGCGCGTGCTCGCGAAGGCGAGGCCGCAGCTGCGCGCGTGCGGCCTCTCCGACCGCAAGACCGAGTACATCGCCGACCTCGCGCAGCATGTCGCCGATGGCGTCATCCACGTGCACCGCTGGCCGCAGATGGACGACGAGGCGATCATCGGCGAGCTGGTCGAGGTGCGCGGCATCGGCCGCTGGACCGCCGAGATGTTCCTCATCTTCAACCTGCTGCGGCCCGACGTGCTGCCGCTCGACGACCTCGGGCTGCAGCGCGCGATCTGCCTTCACTATTTCAAGGGCCGGCCGCGATCGCGCCGGACGATGACCCGGCTCGCGAGCGCATGGGCGCCGTGGCGCTCGGTGGCGACCTGGTATCTCTGGCGCAGCCTGGACCCTCTTCCGGTCGAGTATTGAGAGTAGAATGGCGGCGGTCCGGCCGCCATGAAAACCACCTTTCTCGACTTCGAGCAGTCGATCGCGGACCTCGAGACCAAGATCGAGGAGCTGCGCTACGTCCAGGACGACTCGGCCGTCGACATCTCGGACGAGATCCAGCGCCTGCAGAAGAAGAGCGCCGCGCTCGCGCGCGACATCTACGCGAAGCTCACGCCGTGGCAGACCTCGCAGGTCGCGCGCCACCCGCAGCGGCCCTACACGCTCGACTACATCGCCGCGATGTTCACCGACTTCGAGGAGCTGCACGGCGACCGCAGCTTCGCCGACGACGCTTCGATCGTGGGCGGGCTGGCGCGCCTGAACGGGCAGTCGGTGATGGTGATGGGCCACCAGAAGGGGCGCGACACCAAGGAGAAGATCCTGCGCAACTTCGGCATGCCGCGGCCCGAGGGCTACCGCAAGGCGATGCGGCTGATGCGGCTCGCCGAGAAATTCGGCGTCCCGGTGATCACCTTCGTCGACACGCCGGGCGCGTATCCCGGCATCGGCGCCGAGGAGCGCGGCCAGTCCGAGGCCATCGGTCGCAATCTCTACGAGATGGCCGGGCTGCGCACCCCGGTGGTCGTGACGGTGATCGGCGAAGGCGGCTCGGGCGGCGCGCTCGCGATCGCGGTCGGCGACGTGGTGCAGATGCTGCAGTACGCGACCTACTCGGTGATCTCGCCCGAGGGCTGCGCGTCCATCCTGTGGAAGAGCGCCGACAAGGCGCCCGAGGCCGCCGAGACGCTCGGCATCACCGCGAGCCGCCTGAAGACGCTCGGGCTCATCGACCGCATCCTGAACGAGCCGCTCGGCGGCGCGCACCGGGACCCCGCGGCGATGGCGCTCACCATCAAGAAGTCGCTGCAGGACGCGCTGCGCGCGCTCGCCGAGAAGGACATCACGACGCTCGTCGAGGAGCGCTTCGAGCGCCTGATGAGCTATGGCAAATACAAGGAAGCCGAGCTCGAATGAGCTCGTGAGCCGCGTCGCGGCGCGTCTGGCGCCGTCCCTGCCGCCGGGCGCGCGGCTCGCGGCCGGGCTTTCTGGCGGCGTCGATTCGGTGGTCCTGCTGTCGGTTCTCGGCGAGCTCGCGCCCGTGCTGCGCTTCTCGCTCTCTGCGATCCACGTCAACCACGGCATCAGCCCCAACGCGCCGCGCTGGGCGGAGTTCTGCGCCGGGCTCTGCCGCGCGATGGACGTTCCCCTGCAGGTCGAGACGGTCGACCTCTCGCCCTGGCGCGCGCTCGGCCTCGAGGGCGCGGCGCGGCGCGCCCGCTACGATGCGTTCGCGCGCGTCCAGGC
>DATDMW010000233.1:0-2222 GCA_036518595.1 Burkholderiales bacterium | reverse complement strand
AGCGCGGTGCACGCCGCGAGCACGAGGAGCGCCGGGGCCGGGTCGCCCGCGGGCGAGAGATCGCCGAGCAGCCAGTACAGCATGCCCTGCACCTGGGCGGCGGGCGCGAGGCTGAGGAGCAGGCCGACGATCGCGCCGCAGCCCGCCGACAGCGCGACGCCGGTGAGCAGCACGCGGTAGGGATTCCATCCGGCGCGCCCGCGCGAGAAAGCGAACACCGCGCCTGCCGCGAGCGCCGCGCCGGCGAGCGCGAACAGGCGCACCGCGGCCGCCGCGAGCCCCAGCACCAGTGCGAGCAGCGCGCCCACCGAGGCCCCGCCCGAGACGCCGAGGATGTAGGGATCGGCGAGCGGGTTGCGCAGCAGCACCTGCAGCAGCGCGCCCGACAGCGCGAGCAGCGCGCCGCACGCGAACGCCGCCAGCGCGCGCGGCACGCGCACGTCCCACACGATCTCGCGCAGCGCGTCGTCGCCGCGCCCGGCGAGCGCCTGGGCGAGCTGGCCCGCGCTCATGGGGACGCTGCCGAGCGCGATCGCGAGGCCGAGAGCGACCGGGACCAGGACGACGATCGCGGCGGGAAGGACTCTCGTTTCAGGGCTCATTTCAGGCTCATCACCGGCCAGCCGCGCTCCACCGCGACGCGCAGCAGCGTGTCGTCCGGGTCGACCGCGACGGGATCGGTGACGCGCTCGAGCAGCGGCAGGTCGTTCAGCGAGTCGCTGTAGAACCAGCTGCGCGCGTACGAGGCGAGCGTCTCGCCGCGGGCCCCGAGCCAATGCTCGAGCCGCTCGATCTTGCCCTCGCGGAAGCACGGCGTGCCGGCCGGGCGGCCGGTATAGCCTTCCTCGCAGGTCTCGAGCTCGGTCGCGAGCAGGTGATCGATGCCGAGCTCGCGCGCGATCGGCGCGGTGATGAAGGCGTTGGTCGAGGTGAGGATGGCGCACACGTCGCCGCGCCCGCGGTGGCGCGCGATCAGCGCGCGCGCCGCGGGCAGGATCATCGGGACGACGTGCTCGCGCATGAAATCGCGGTGCCAGGCGTCGAGCTCGGCGCGCGGCCGGCGCGCGAGCGGGGCGAGCTGGAACTCGAGGAACTCCCGGATGTCGAGCGTCCCGGCCTTGTATTGCCGGAAAAACTCGTCGTTGCGCGCCTCGTAGCGCGCGCGGTCCAGCACGCCGCGCCCGATCAGGAACTGCGCCCAGGCGTAGTCGCTGTCGCCCGCGAGCAGCGTGTTGTCGAGGTCGAAGAGGGCGAGGTCCACCGGCGCGATTCTACCGTCGTGCGGAGTATTTCACGGCCGGCGTGTGCGCGCCGGCACTGCGGCGCCGCCACTATCCGACAGCGGCCCAGTGCCGGCTTTCATAGAGCGCCGGGCCGCTCGCCGCCTAAATTTCGCTCTGACGGACACCGATTTCCGTCTCGGAGCGAAAGGAGAAGAACATGTTCGACGTCCTGGTGGTCTGCGGTGAGCTTGCGAGCGTCGCGCTGCTGTCTTACGGCGCGTATCTGGTGCTCGGCAATTTCGACATCGTCCGCGGCAGGGTTGCGTCCCGGCTCGCGGACGACGACACACGGTTCCTCCGATCGCCGGTTCTGCAGGAGCCGGCGACAGCGGGCGCGTGGCCTCCTTCGCGCGCTCGCTCTTTCCCTGGCGCCGCGGGCGGTGAGCCCGCGGTCGCCGGGGGTTTCTTTAGCGGACAAGCCGAGTGAGCGCCGTCATGAGCACGGCGTTCTGAAACTGGGCCGGGGGGCGGTCCGGGCCCGAGCTACGGACCGCCCTTGCGGGGGCCGGCGATGTCCGGGGGGAGTCGCCGGCCTTTTTTTTCCTGCTCCAGCGAGCGCAGCGCCTGCTTGAGCAGGGGCACGGTGATCGGGCGCTGGTGCTCGAGCGAATGGCGGTCGAGCGCGTCGAGCACCGCGATCTGCGTGCCCATGTCGCGCCGCAGGTGCGTGAGCAGGTACGCGATCACGCCGTCGGAGAGCGCGATGCCGCGCGCCCTGGCGCGCTCGCGCAGCGCCGCGGCCTTCTCCGTTTCCGACAGCGGGTGCAGCTGGATCACGACGCCGCTGCCGAGTCGCGAGCGCAGGTCCTCGCGCAGGCGCGAACGCAGTCGAGGCCCGTCGGGCGGCTCGTCGCCCGCCGCCGCGAGCGCTCCGCCCGAGGCGCGCAGCGCGTTGTAGAGGTCGAACAGCGCGATCTGCCCGGGCTCGTCGAGACCCTG
>DATDMW010000232.1:0-4483 GCA_036518595.1 Burkholderiales bacterium | reverse complement strand
ACGGAGGCGTCGCTGAACCGGAGCGCCGAGCGCACCGGGTGCGCGCCGGTGCCGCAGCCTGCGACCAGGATCTGCAGCGGGCCGTCTGGGGCGGCGAGCTTCTTGCGCGGGAACAGCTCCCTCAGGACCACGCCTAGCGGCGCGGCGTGATCGAAGCGCCCTAGACGGGTCCAGCGCGGGTACGGGTGCGTCTCGTACTGGTTTCGGACGGCGTGCGAGACCGCGTCGTCGATCGGATCGAGCCCCGGGATCAGCGGCCGCAAGCGCGCCTCTTCGCGGGGCTCGAACACCTGCCTGCGCAGGACGGGCTCGAGCGGTCCGCCGCGCGGCTGGAGCTCGCCCGCCTCCGGCAATTCGTGCAGCGCGACGTAGCAGGCAAGCAGCGCCACGGCGCGCTCCCAGGACGGGCTCGCGTCCGCCGGCGCCGGGAACAGCTTCGCGCGGAGCGCGGGCAGCAGCTGCTCTTCCTCCGGGGTTACCCACCAGGCGTATTCGGTCGCGAAGCATTGCAGCGCGAGGCCGCACACGAGCTCGGTCGGCACCGCGGGGCACGGCTCCCCGCGGACCTCGCATTCGAGCGCGACGCGCCGCAGTCCCGTCAGCAGGCGCTCGATCCCGGGATCGCCGAGGATGGTCTCGCCGAGCGCACGCAGCAGCAGCTCGTCGCGCAGGAAGGGCGGCGGCGCGGCGAGCGATGCTGCGGAGAGCCCGCCCGCTGCTGCAAGCCGCTCGAGCTCGACGAAACCCGGGTCGGTGCGCAGCAGGGTGTTGACGGTGTCGGTGAGGGTGCCCGGATCGACCTGCTCGTGCGCGAGGGCCTGCAGCAGGTCCGGACGCAGGCTCGGATCCGGGACGCCGCGTACGTGCGACAGCGCTTCGGCGAAAGCGGAGCGGTAGGCGCCGATTTCCGGTGCGATGCGGCTGGCCTGCAGATAGCTTGCCGCCGCCTCGGCGTGACGTCCGAGCGCCGACAGCGAGTTACCGAGGTTGTTGTAGAGCTCGTGGACTCCGGGCGCGAGCGCGATCGCACGCTCGAGCGTTTCGACCGCCGAATCCGGCTGCCCCAGCCTCTGGAAGGCGATCGCCAGCGTGTTGTGCAGGTGGGCATCGGCGGGCTGCTGCCGGATCGCCCGCTGCAGCACGCCGACCGCGCGCCCGGCGCGTCCGAGTTCGATCGCGAGGTAGCCCAGGTAGTGCAGGGCTTCGGGATCGGAGAGGGGTTCGTCGAACAGCGGCTCGCACAGCGCGAGCGCCGCTTCGCCGTCACCCGAGCGCATCAACTCGAGCGCGCGCGAAATCGTCGAGCGTGCGTCATGCGCGCTCGGCCTCCCGGCGGCCTGTCGTCGCTTCTTCTCGCCCATGGGCTACCGCGGGCGGCCGGCTGCGCGGCCGCGCCGAGTCAACACTCGGGAAGAATAACCTACTCGAGCAGCGCGACGTCGGTGTTCTTGAGCAGGTCGAGCTGGGCGGCGAGGGGCTGTGAGGCCTGGAAGAACGCAATCAGCAGATGGTGCGGCACCGGGTTCGACGCCGGCATCGCGAGCGTGAGCGGGTTGCGGTACTCGTTGCGAACGTGGAACTCGTAGTGCAGGTGCGGCCCGGTCGCCCAGCCCGACTGCCCCACGTAGCCGATGATGTCGCCCTGCGCGACACGCACGCCGCGTTGCACGCCGCGGGCGAAGCCGTTCAGGTGCGCGTAGTACGTGCTGTAGCCGCCGTTGTGCCGCAGCACGATGACGTTGCCGTAGCCGTTGCGCTTGCCGGCGAAATCGACCACGCCGTCGCCCGTCGCGCGCACCCGGGTCCCGATCGGAGCGGCGTAGTCGACGCCCTTGTGCGCGCGCCACTGCTGCAGGATCGGGTGATTGCGCATGCCGAAGCCCGAGCTGATGCGCGAGTACTCGAGCGGCGAGCGCAGGAAGGCCTTGCGCAGGTTCTTGCCGTCGGGCGAGTAGTAGCCGCCCGGACCGTCGGCGGGCTGGAACCAGATCGCGCGGTAGGTGTGCCGCTGGTTGGTGAAATCGGCGGCGAGCAGGCGGCCCGACCGGATCGGGCGTCCCTCGTGGTAGAACATCTCGAACGCAACGGTGAAGCGGTCGCCCCGGCGCAGGTCGCGCTGGAAGTCGACGTCGCCTGCGAAGATATCGGCGATCTGCGACGCCACGTTGTCGGGAACGCCCGCGGCGTCGGTCGCCGCGAACAGCGAGCTCGCGATCTGCCCGGTGCGCAGCTCCACTTCGCGCGACAGGCTCACCGTGCGCTCGGAGGCCGTGAACGCGCCGTCCTTGCGCTCGACGATCGTCAGCGAATCGGTCCCGGACAGGAACCACATCGACTGCAGCTTCGCGTCCTGCGTCGTGGCCTGCACCGTCGTGCCGGGCCGCATCAGGCGCACGAGGCGCCGGGCGCCGGGCGAGGCGAGCAGCGCGCGCGCATCGTCGCCGTCCGCGCCGAGGCGCGCCAGCACCGCCGTGACGGTGTCGCCGCGCTGGAAGCGCTCCTCGTGGAAGTACGGGGTCGCCGAACCCTGCACCGCGATCTCGGCGGAAAGCGGCAGCGCCTCGACCACCGCGCGGGTCAGCACCGGCTCGGGGTTGGGCTGCACGGTCGCGAACGCGGCGACGACACCGAAGACGGGGACGGCGAAGGCGGCCGCGAGCCACGGCCGGCGGGCCGCCTGCAGATACCTTTGCGTTACAATTCGCGTCTTCCCTTCGTTCATGGCCGCGCTCGAATCCGCCGAAAGTCTAGCAAGGAACCATGAGACCGACCACCTTCGCGGCATGAGCGACGCGGACCGCCAACTCGGAATCCTGAAGCGCGGAGCGTCCGAGCTCATCGTCGAGGAGGAGCTGCGCGACAAGCTGAAAGCCGGGCGCCCGCTGCGCGTGAAATTGGGCATGGATCCGACCGCGCCCGACCTGCATCTCGGGCACACAGTGGTGATCAACAAGCTGCGCCAGTTCCAGGAGCTCGGTCATCATGTTCAGTTCCTGATCGGGGACTTTACCGGAATGATCGGGGACCCGAGCGGGAAAAATGTCACGCGACCGCCGCTGTCGAGGGAGCAGATCCTCCGGAACGCGGCCACCTACCAGGACCAGGTGTTCAAGATCCTGGACGCGAAGCGCACCGAGGTGCTGTTCAACTCCAAATGGTGCGACGAGCTGGGCGCGGCCGGGATGGTGAAGCTCGCAGCCACGTACACCGTCGCGCGCATGCTCGAGCGGGACGACTTCGCCAAGCGCTTCCACGACAGCAAGCCGATCGCCGTCCACGAGTTCCTCTACCCGCTCATGCAGGGCTACGACTCGGTGGCGATGAAATCCGACGTCGAGCTGGGCGGCACCGACCAGAAGTTCAACCTGCTGGTGGGCCGCGAGCTGCAGAAGCACCACGGCCAGCCGCAGCAGTCGATCCTGATGATGCCGCTGCTCGAGGGGACCGACGGCAAGGACAAGATGTCGAAGTCGCTCGGCAACTATGTCGGCATCAGCGAGCCGGCCGAGACCATCTTCGGCAAGCTCATGTCGATCTCCGACGACCTGATGTGGCGCTACATTGAGCTGCTGTCGTTCGAGCCGGCCGAGACCGTGGAGCGCTGGAAGCGCGAGGTCGAATCCGGACTCAACCCCCGCGACGTCAAGGTCCGCTTCGCCCGCGAGATCGTGGCGCGCTTCCACAGCGAGCGCGAAGCCGAGCGCGCGCAGGCCGACTTCGAGGCGCGGTTCCGCGAGGGTGCCCTGCCCGAGGACATGCCCGAGGTGAGGGTGGCGGCGGGCGCCAAGCCCATGGCGATCGCCCAGGTCCTCAAGGCCGCGGGGCTGACCGCGAGCACCTCCGAGGCGCTGCGCATGATCGAGCAGGGCGGGATCCGGATCGACGGCGAGAAGGTCTCCGACAAGGGGACGCAGATCCCGGCGGGGAAGACCGTCGTCCTGCAGGTCGGCAAGCGCAAGTTCGCCCGAGTCACGCTTGGCTGATCCTCGCGCACTACGGCGCCTGGCCGTTGCCTGCGCCCTATGACGATATGCTATCGTGTCGGGCGCATAGAACAAGCCGTACTCCACCCCATACGCCATCTCAAGTCAGGAGGAGATTGAACATGGTACATCCCCGGATCAGAAAGACGGCCGCGTCCGTAGCGGTCGCAGGCGCGCTCGCCGTCGGATATTCGCAGGCGCACGCCTCCGCGTTCGCGCTCCAGGAGCAGAACGCGAGCGGCCTGGGCAACGCGTTCGCGGGTCAGGCGGCCACCGCCGAGAATGCGAGCACGATCTACTTCAATCCCGCGGGAATGAGCTTCCTGCCGGCGGGGCCACAGCTTTCTCTCGGCGGCGACTACATCAAGCCGTCCACGAAGTTCAGCGACGGCGGCTCCACTGCCGCCGGATTCCCCGGGGTGGCAGCGACGCAGAGGCCCTTGGGCGGCAACGGCGGCGAGGCGGGCAACCCCGCGTTCGTGCCCAACATCTACTTCGCC